>JAZOSG010000097.1:0-3800 GCA_045657005.1 Faecousia sp. | reverse complement strand
GTACACCCCCTTCCTCTTTATCAATGAGAAGAAGGAAAACCAGGCAGCGAAGGATCTGGCGGAGCAGGTGGACACCAAGGCGGTCTCCATCTTTGACAAGGCAAGCTCTCTGTCCGGCGGTAACCAGCAGAAGGTGGTAGTTGCCAAGGCGCTTGGCTCTGACTTTAAGGTGCTGATCCTGGACGAGCCGACCAAGGGCGTGGATGTGGGCGCTAAGGCTGCTATTTACGAGATCATGGGCGAGCTTGCACAGCAAGGCTATGCCATCATCATGATCTCTTCGGAAATGCCTGAGATCCTGGGCATGTCTGACCGGATCGTGGTCATGTGCGAGGGTCGCGTCACCGGCGAGCTGAGCCGGGAAGAGGCTACCCAGGAGAAGATCCTGGAGCTGGCAATGACCAAGCATGCCGCTGTGGGAAGGAGTGTGTGACAGTGAAACAGAAAACACTTCAGAAAAACGGCAGACTTGGTGAGCTGCTGCGCAGCCGTGAGGCAAGCCTTCTGCTGGTCATGGTGCTGCTGTGCGCGCTGATCCAGTGGCGCAGCGGCGGAAAGTTCCTCACCGGTACAGTCATCACACAGCTCACCCAGAACTATGCGTATACCATGGTGCTTTCCTTTGGTATGCTGCTGGTGCTGCTGATCGGCGGTATCGACATTTCCATCGGCGCAACGCTGGCGTTAAGCGGCATGTCTACCTCTCTTTTGATGCGTGACGGCATTATCACCAGTCCGATCGTTGCCTTTGGCTTTAGTATTCTGGTGGGACTTGCCTGTGGCTTTGTCATCGGCATTATCGTGGCAAAGGGCAAGGTCATCCCCATCATTGCCACGCTGGGCATGCAGTACATCTACCGGGGCCTGACCTATTTTGTGTCCGATACGCAGTGGGTCCCCTCTGATAAAATGCTTCCTGGCTACAAGGCCTTTGCCCAGGGGAGCTTCCTTGGCATCAACAATCTGTTCTGGATCGTTCTGGTGCTGTTTGTTGTAGCTACGGTGTTTTTGAAATGGTCCGGCTTCGGCCGTCAGATCTACGAGGTAGGCTCTAATCCCGAGGCTGCCAGGATCTCCGGTATCAACATTGACCGGGTCAAGATCATTGTCTACTCCATCAACGGTGCGATTGCCGGTCTTGCCGGTGCCATGTTTACCAGTATGTACGCCACGGCGCAGGGCAACATGGCAAACGGCGCAGAGATGGATGTGATCGCCGCCTGTGTCATTGGCGGTGTCAGCCTCAACGGCGGTCAGGGCAGTGCCTTTGGCGTGCTGCTGGGTGCCATCACCATTGCCGTTATCAGTAAATCTTTGTCCCTTGTGGGCATTGATGCCTTCTGGCAGCAAGCATTGAAGGGTGCGATCATCCTGCTGGCCGTTTTGGTCAATGTGCTGGTACAGCGCAATGCCGCCCGGAAAGCACTGGAAGGGAGGGATATCTGATGGCAACGAAATCAGGAAGAACCATTTCCCTCAATAAGGATCGTTCCATAAAGGCACTGGTGGTGCGTTGGGAGTTTCTTCTGATCCTGATCTTCCTGGGCGTGAACATTATGAACGCCTGCTTGAATCCCAAATATCTCAACGCATATAATCTCTTTACCAATATCAACAACTTCCTGGTCAAGGCATATATCGCGTTGCCTATGGCATTTATCCTGTTGCTGGGTGATATCGACCTGTCTGTGGGAGGCAATGTGTGCCTGTCTGCCACGATGCTGGGTATCGTCTATAATGCCACCAATAATATTTGGCTGGGTATCTTGGCGTGCCTGCTCACCGGTACGGTATGTGGCGCGCTGAACGGACTGATCATGACGAAGTTTACGGAGCTGGCGCCCATGATCGTTACCCTTGCCACCAATATTGTCTACCGGGGATTGTCCGAACGGATCCTGGGCGACGGGGCGACTGCCGGTATGTCCAGCGTTGATTGGTTCAGCAAGCTATACTACGGCCGCATCGGTGTGGTTCCCTACATGTTCATCATTTTCTGCGTGCTGGCTGTGGTCTTCGGTCTTGTGATGCATAAAACCATCTTTGGCCGGCAGATGTTTGCCATCGGCGAAAACAAGCGGGCTGCCGCCTATGCCGGCGTGAAGGTAGAAAAAGTTCGTATGCTGGTCTTTACCCTTACCGGCTTTATGTGCGGCTTCGCTGCTGTGTTCTATTGTGCAAACCTTGGCTCGGTCAAGAGCAATGTAGCAGAAGGCTTTGAGCTGGAAGCCATCTCCATGTGTGTGCTGGGCGGCATTTCCACTGCCGGCGGCAAGGGCACTATGGCAGGCGCGGTCATCGCCATCTTTATCATCGGTCTTCTGCGTTACGGCCTTGGCCTGATCAACCTCAGCGGACAGACCATCCGCATCATTCTGGGCCTGCTGCTGATCGCTGTTGTACTGTTCCCCACTATCCGGGACGGCATTCAGAACCGCAAAAAGGCGGTCAACTGATTTTTCGTTATGTACGCGTAAGCGTTCATATATATTTTAAAAATGAAAGGAAGAATACCATGAAGAAGTTTATAGCAATGCTCCTGGCCGCTATCATGCTGCTGTCTCTGGCAGCTTGTGCTCCCGCCCAGTCCGGCGGCGAGACCGGTGGCAACAACGGCGGTGAAACCGCAAAGGATACCTACGCAATTGTCTGTAAGGACGCATCCAACCCCTATATGTCCCGCATGGTTTCCGGCTTTAAGGATGCCTGTGAGGCTCTGGGCATCACTGCGATCGAAAAGTCCCCCGAGACTACCTCTGCTGACGATCAGATCACCATTATCAATGAGCTGGTTGCACAGGGCGTTAAGGGCATCGCCATCGCAGCTAACGACGCAGCTGCTCTGAAGGGCGCTATCGACGCTGCTAAGCAGCAGGGCGTTGTCGTTGTCACTCTGGACTCCGACACTGCCGGCTCTCAGATGTTCGTCAACCAGGCCGGTGTTACCGAAGTTGCACAGGTGCTGGTAGACTCCGTTGCTGATATGTGCGGCGAAGACGGTGGCGAGTTCGCTATCCTGTCTGCTTCCTCCACTGCTACCAACCAGAATGCATGGATCGCTGCTATGGAAGAGATCCTGAAGGACGAGAAGTATGCCAGCCTGAAGCTGGTCGAGACCGTTTACGGCGACGACGAGTCCCAGAAGTCCACCGACGAGATGCAGAACCTGATGACCAAGTATCCCAATCTGGAATGTGTCTGCTGCCCCACCACTGTTGGTATCCTGGCTGCTGCTCAGGTCGTTGCCAACACTGCTGACTGTGGCATCAAGATCGCCGGTCTGGGCCTGCCCTCCGAGATGAAGGACTATGTTGGCGGCGAAAAGGCTTGCCCCTACATGTATCTGTGGAACCCCATCGATGTGGGCAACTGTGCTGCTTACATGATCAAGGCTCTGGTTGACGGCAAGGTTGGCGCTGCCGGCACTGAGTTCACCGCTGACAACGGCAAGACCTACGCTGTTACCGCCGGTGATCCCGCTGAGATCCAGATCATCGTTGGACCTCCCTTCGCATTCAACGGTGAGAACATTGCTGAGTGGGCTTCCGTCTACTAAGCTACTATCGCACCTAACCAAATTATGGGATCCGCTTCGGCGGATCCCATTTTTTGCACCACAAGGGAATCAGAAAAAATCTACCTTGCCCGTCAAATTCCGATTTATCGAGCATTTTTCAAATCTTTGTTGTCATTGCGAACCAGTGCTCACACTGGTGTGGCAATCTCAAAAAACAAGCTATTACAATAGATTCCCACGCCAGTCTGCGGACTGGCTCGGAATGACAATTGGTTGGTTGCGT
>JAZOSG010000096.1:0-5671 GCA_045657005.1 Faecousia sp. | reverse complement strand
TCGACTTTGTTCCCCCCGAAGAGGGACACCTGACCGGCACGGTCACCTCCGTCACCTTCAAGGGTCTGAACTACGATATCATCGTAGACTTCAAAGGCTTTAAGTGGCTGATTCAGACCACCGACCACCAGCCGGAGGGCGCAACCGTAGGCATTCGCCTGAACCCCGAGGATATTCACATCATGCACAAAAGTGAGTATTCGGGTCAGTTTGGTGACTACAGCTCCTACTCTGCCGAGTACGACGAGCTGACGGAGGATGCCGCCGATGAAGAAGAATAAATCCCTCCTGCTCAGCACCCCTTATATCCTGTGGATGCTGGCATTCACCCTGATCCCTCTGGGCGTAGTTGGCTACTATGCCCTGACCGACAGCCCCACCACCGGCAATTTTACCCTGGCGAACCTGGCAAGCCTATCGGACTACCTGCCGGTTTTCTGGCAATCTATCTGGTACAGCCTTGTCTCTGCGTTCATCTGCCTGCTCATCGGCTATCCTGTGGCGTACTACATCGCCCACAGAACACCTCTGGTGCAGAAGATCCTGTATATGCTGGTGATGCTGCCCATGTGCATGAGCTTTCTGCTGCGCACCCTGGCATGGGTGGGACTGTTGCAGGACACAGGCATCATCAACACCTTTCTTGGCAAGCTGGGCATCGGCCCACTGCCGCTGATCCGCAATTCCGGTGCGGTGATCCTGGGCATGGTTTACAACTACCTGCCCTACATGATCCTGCCCCTGTATGCCATCATCGCCAAGATCGACCGCCGACTCATCGAGGCAGCTGAGGATCTGGGCTGCACCCCGGTACATGTGTTCACCAAGGTGATCCTGCCCCTGAGCGTTCCCGGCATCCTGTCCGGCATGACCATGGTGTTCGTACCGGCGGTATCCACCTTCTATATCTCCCAAAAGCTGGGCGGCACGGATACCGTGCTCATCGGCGATGTGATCGAGCGGCAGTTCAAGCAGGGCAACAACCCCAACCTTGGCGCTGCCCTGAGCCTTGTGCTGATGCTGCTGGTATTCGTATGCACCGGCATTATGAACCGCCTCGGCGCTGACGAGGAAGGCGGTGTGGTGGTATGAAAAAGGCAAACCGCATCATCACCGTGCTGATCTTTATTTTTCTGTATATCCCTATGGCGGTGCTGATCGTGGCATCGTTCAATACCGGCAAGGACATCACCCAGTTTGAGGGCTTTACCCTTTCACAGTACGCAGAGCTTTTCAAGGATCGGCAGCTATTGCAGCTGCTGGGCAATTCTCTGCTGATCTCAGTGCTTGCCAGCGGTATTTCCACCGTATTCGGAACCTTGTCTGCTGTGGGTATCCACCGGCTGAAGCCCAGGATGCGCAAGGTGGTCATGAGCCTGACCAACATCCCTATGACCAACCCCGACATCGTCACCGGTGTCTCCCTTTCCCTGCTGTTTGTATTTATTGGCGGCAGGCTGCTGGGGCAGAAGGAAAGTCTGACCTTTTGGACGCTGCTCATTGCCCATGTGACCTTCGGGCTTCCCTATGTGATCCTGAATGTGATGCCCAAGCTGCAGCAGATGAACCCAGCCCTTCAGGACGCTGCCATGGACTTGGGCTGCACACCGCTGCAGGCGTTTTTCAAGGTGACGCTCCATGAGATCCTGCCCGGTGTCATTTCCGGCGGCATCATGGCGTTTACCATGAGCCTGGACGATTTCGTCATCAGCTACTTTGTCACCGGTTCGGACTTTGTGACATTGCCGGTGGAGATCTACTCCCTGACAAAAAAGCCCATTCAGCCTAAGATCTACGCCATGTTTACCCTGCTGTTTCTGCTGATCTTCCTGTTGATGGTCACTATGAATGTGATGCAGGTGCGCTCCGAGCAGCATCATCGCACGCGCAGAGCCACCGCTGACAGCAAAGCCGTCCGGGTGTTCAAGCGGCTGGGCGCGGTGGCTGCGGTGCTGGTTCTTTTGGCAGCAATGGCATTTCTGATCTTCCCCGGTAATTCCGAGACCATTACCCTGAATGTGTACAACTGGGGACAGTATATGGCACGGGGCGAAGATGGCAGCGAGGATATTATCGCGCTGTTCGAGGAAAAATATCCCCACATTAAGGTCAACTACACCACCTACGACTCCAACGAGATCATGTACTCTAAGCGCTCCGGCGGCGGTGTTGCCATTGATGTGATCTTCCCGTCGGACTATATGATCGCCCGGCTGATCCAGGAGGATATGCTGCAGCCGATCGATTTTGACAACATTCCCAACTACCGGTATATCGATGAGAACTTCAAAAACACCGCCTACGATCCAGAGAATAAGTACTCTGTCCCCTATACCTGGGGCACTGTGGGTATCCTCTACAACAGCAAGTATGTAAAGGAAGCGGATGTGACCGGCTGGGAGCTTTTGTGGAACGAAGAATATGCAGGCAAGATCCTGATGTTTGACAACTCCCGGGACGCTTTTGGCATTGCCCAGTTCCTTCTGGGTGAGGATATCAACACCACAGACAAAGCCGTGCTGGACAGGACCGCTGAGAAGCTGAAGGAGCAAAAACCGGTGCTGCAGCAGTATGTGATGGATCAGATCTACTCCACCATGGAAAACGAGGAGGCGTGGATCGCCGCCTACTATGCCGGCGACTGCATGACCATGATGGAAAACAACCCGGATCTTCAGTTCTACCTGCCGGAAAACCAGGGCTTCAACCTGTTCATCGATGCCGCCTGCATTCCTACCTGTGCCAAGGAAAAGGAAGCTGCGGAGCTGTTTATCGATTTCTTGTGTGACCCGGAAGTTTCCGCTGCCAATATGGACTGGGTGTGCTACAGCACCCCCATTTCCGAGGCAAAGCAGTATCTGAGCGAGGATATGGTCAGCAATCCTGTGGCCTATCCCGATGAGAACATTCTGAAAAACGGCGTCAGCTTCGCCTACCTGCCGGAGGACATCTCCCGGTATATGGAAAGCCTGTTCATGCAGGTTAGAAACAGCTGAAAAATGATAAGTAAGAGGGCTTCCCACTGGGAAGCCCTCTTAATTTCCAGTTTAGCGGACAGTGTCCGCTGACAAACTCGCACGATAACCTTCGCTTGTCGTTACTGCTCCTGACTGTGCCCGGTAACGCAATTGCGTTCGTAATCCAGCACTTTTTAACGCAGTAACGATACCGAGCGGGTCAGGGAAGTAACGAATAGATAGGCACTTTGCACGAATTGTCCGGCGGCACTGCCGCCCGATAAACTGGATTTTAAGGTTTTGTAAATTAGGTTTACTTTTTATAAAAATGATGTTAAAATAATTCGGAAAAGGAGGTGACGCAATGCGTCGGTATTTACAGCGCTTTATAGAGGCTTTTCGCAAGGGCGACCTGATCCTGTTGCTTTTGTGCGTGGTGACAACCGCATTTGGCTGTCTGATGATCGCCAGCACCACCAACGCCAGTGATGCCGGTTCATTGCGTTTCGTGATCATCCAGCTTCTGGCTGCCATTTTGGGCATCGGCTCCTATGTTGTCCTCTCCTCCATCGACGCGGAGACTCTTTCGGAGCACCGTAACACTTTGGTGCTGTTTAACATCGTGTTGCTGCTTCTGATCATTCCCTTTGGCACTGACAACGGCAGTGGTAACAAAAGCTGGCTGAACTTCCCTTTCCTACCCTTTGATATCCAGCCTGCGGAGATCTGCAAGATCACCTATGTTCTGATCATGGCATCCGTCATGGCATCTCATCAGAATCAGCTGTCCTCGATCCCCTCAGTTATGCATATGGCACTGCACCTGATTCTGCTGGTAGGACTCAATATGTTGGTTTCCAAGGACCTGGGTGTTTCGCTGATTTTCGTATTCATCTTTGTGGGTATGACCTTCAGCGGCGGTGTCAGTATGCTTTGGTTTCTGATTGCAGGCGGTGCCATTGCCCTTTTAGCACCGGTGGTATACAACCATTTTCTGGACCCCTATCAGCAAAACCGCATTGCGGTTCTGTTTGACCCTTCTCTTGATCCCTATGGCACGGGTCCACTGTACCACGCAGTGCGCGCCATGCGCTCTCTCACCGGCGGCGGTCTGACAGGGCAAGGTCTGTTTCAGGGAAACCGCACCCAAACCTATGGTGCGCTGTTCGCCCAGCACACCGACTACATCTTCGCCGCCATTGGCGAAGAGCTTGGCTTTTTAGGCTGCGCCTTTGTGCTTCTGCTGATGGCACTGATCATTGGCAGGTGTATATGGGTAGGCGTGCGCAGCCAGGATCTGCTGCGACGACTGATCTGCTTTGGGGCAGCATCGGCGCTGATCTTCCAGGTCGTCATTAACATCGGCATGTGCCTGGGCGTCATGCCGGTCATCGGTCTGACGCTGCCATTTATCAGCTACGGTGGCTCGTCTACCATCTCTTTGTATGCCATGTTGGGGCTTGTATCCGGTGTTTACGCCCGGCCAAGCGCCCCCAGCCATGAGCGCTATATCCGCCCCCCTATGAAATATTACGGAGGTTTACACGAATGAAAGCATTTATGGACAAGGATTTCCTGCTGGAAACCGAAACCGCTAAGCATCTTTTCCACGATTACGCCGAGCATATGCCTTTGGCTGACTACCACTGCCACTTGAACCCCCGAGAGATCTACGAGGATCGCCGGTTTAACAACCTGGTCGAAGTGTGGCTGGGCGGTCTGGAAAACGGCGTGCTGGCAGGCGACCACTACAAATGGCGTATGATGCGTGCCAACGGCGTGCCGGAGGAATATGTCACCGGCAACAAACCTGCCTACGAGCGGTTTTTGAAGCTTGCCGAGGCGCTGGAACTTGCCATCGGCAACCCCATGTATCATTGGTGCCATCTGGAGCTGCAGCAGTTCTTCGGGGTCACCGAGCCGCTGACTACGGAAAGTGCTGAGCGGATCTGGAATCACTGCAACAAGCTTTTGCAGGAAGATCCGGAAATGACCGCAAGAGGTCTGATCCGCAAGGCAAATGTCGCCTTTATCGGCACCACCGACGACCCCATCGATACGCTGGAATGGCACGAGAAGATCGCCGCTGATCCCTCCATTGCGGTCAAGGTCTGCCCCTCCTTCCGTCCCGACAAAGCAATGAACATCCATAAGGACGGCTTCATCGACTACATGGGCAAGCTCGCCAAGAGCGTAGGCAAGACGGCTCTGACCTCTGCTCAGGAGGTCTGCGACGCGCTGGTGGAGCGGATCGAGTACTTCCATGCCCGGGGCTGCCGCGCCAGCGACCACGGCTTTGAGGCAGTTGTCCCCTTCCGTCCCATCTCAATGGAGCAGGCGGACGAGATCTTCCGTAAGGGCATGGCCGGAAAGACTTTGACCCAGGAAGAGATCGAGGGCTACCAGACGGTACTGATGCTCACCGTAGGCAAGACCTATCACCGGCTGAATATCGCCATGCAGATCCACTACTCCTGCCTGCGCAATACCAATGAGCGGATGTTCAAGACCTTGGGTGCGGATGCCGGCTTTGATGCCATTGCCCAGAACACCTGCGGCGTGAACATTTTCAATTTCCTGTCCGCGCTGGACGCTACCAACCAGTGTCCCAAGACCATCCTCTACTCCCTGAATCCTGCGGACAACGAGCAGCTGGGCACACTGGCAAACAGTTTCCAGGGCAGTGAGATCCCCGGCAAGATCCAGCACGGCTC
>JAZOSG010000095.1:0-2272 GCA_045657005.1 Faecousia sp. | reverse complement strand
GAATGGAAACGGCGGCGGAACTCCTCGTCCTCCAGATAGTCGTCCTTCAGGATCTTGATCGCCACAAGACGGTTGAGTCTGTGGCAGCGTGCTTTATATACAACAGCCATGCCGCCGGTGCCGATGACCTCCAGGATCTCGTACCGGTTATCCAGCAGGCGTCCAATATACTTATCCATAAATCAGAAACTCCTTTCGCAGCCAGATCAGATCTGGATCAGAACGCAGGTGACATTATCCGGCGCGCCGCGTTTTTTCACGATCTCCAACAGCCGCTCACAGCTGCTTTGCTTGTTCAGCCCATGTACCACCTCAAAGAGGATCTCCTGCTCATCCACAAGGTTGGACAGACCGTCGGTACATAGCAAAAGACATTCGCCGCCTGTCAGTCTGCGGTGGAAAATATCGCACTCCACCACAGTCTCCGTGCCGATGGCACGGGTGATCAGGTTTTTGCCGGGATAGGAGCGAGCCTGCTCCGGCGTCAGCTCTCCCCGGGCGATCATCATCTGCACAAGGGAGTGATCCGTGGTCAGCTGCCGGACACCGTCGCTTTTGACGCTGTAGGCACGGCTGTCACCGATGTTGACCACCGTGGCGAATTTTCCGTGGATCAGGACCGCCACCAGGGTCGTTCCCATGCCGGAAAATTCCTCAAACTGCTGCGCCTGGTCGTAAACGGTGAAGTTTGCAAGCTTTACCGCGTTTTTCAGCATTTGGTCTGCTTTGTCCGGGTCCATACCGGGCACCCAGGTGCGCTTGACCTCCTGTACGAACACATCCACTGCCAGCGTGCTGGCAACATTGCCGGATTTGGCACCGCCCATGCCGTCACAGATCACGCACAAAAGCGTGTTTCTGTCCAGGGTTTCCACCTGGTAGGCATCCTGGTTCTGTGTTCTGGTACATCCGGGGTCTGTAATGCCCCAATACTGCATATGGCTACACTCCTTTCACAAAGCCCCGGTCATGAGCTTTGTTTTGTGTATTTTCTGCGGAGCTGTCCGCAGGAAGCGTCGATATCACTGCCCAAGGTGCGGCGCACGGTGGCAGGTATGCCGCCTTCTTCCAATATTTTCTGGAACTGCTGCACCGCCTGCCGGGTGCTGGGCTTTAAGGGACTCTCCTCCACCTTGTTTAAGGGGATCAGGTTCATGTGGGCAGGCAGTCCCTTGAGCCGCTTCAAAAGCGTTCTTGCCGCCTCAGGGGTATCGTTGACACCGCCGATCATAGCATACTCAAAGGAAATGCGCCTGCCTGTCTTTTCATAGTAGCGCCTGCAGGCAGCCAGCAGCTGCTCTGTAGGATACGCCTTGTTGACAGGCATGATGGTATCACGGATCTGGTCGGTGGGTGCATGGAGGGAGACAGACAGGGTCAGCTGCAGCTTCTTTTCCGCCAGCGCATCGATCCCCGGTACTAAGCCGCAGGTGGAAAGGCTGATGTGGCGCATGGAGATATTCATCCCCTCGGGGCTGTTCACCAGCTCCAGAAAGCGCATCACATTGTCGAAATTATCCAGCGGCTCTCCAATGCCCATCAGCACGATATGGGATACCGGCAGTCCGGAATCCACTTGGGTAAACAGCACCTGATCCAGCATTTCATAGGGCTCCAGCTTTCGCACCAGTCCCCCCAGGGTGGAGGCGCAGAAGGCACAGCCCATGCGGCAGCCCACCTCTGTGGAAATGCAGACGGTATTGCCGTAGTGGTAGCGCATCAGCACCGTTTCCACACAGTTGCCGTCGGACAGCTGCCACAGATACTTGATGGTGCCATCCTTTTGAGACTCCTGCTTGCGCACCACCTTGGGCACTTGCAGGGGGTATTCTTCTGCCAGGGTGTCCCGCAGGGCTTTGGGCAGGTTGGTCATTTCATCATAATTGACCGCCCCCCGGTGCAGCCAGGTATACACCTGCTTTGCCCGGAACTGAGGCTGTCCCATATCCTTGAACAGCTGGGTCATTTCCGGCAGGGTCATGGATCGTAAATGTTTCATCATGCTTTTCTCCGCAGGCGGCAGATGAAAAAGCCGTCTGTGTCAAATTCTCCCGGCACAAGTTTTAACATGCCGGTGGTATTTTCCGGGAATATTTCAGGAAGCGGCAGCTTCTCCGGGGTAAAATCCGGGTTTGCCTTGAGGAATTTTTCCACAACGCCCTCATTTTCCCGGCGCACAAGGGTGCAGGTGGAATACAGCAGCACGCCGCCGGGCTTTACATACCGCGCCTGATTGGAAAGGATCTTCAGCTGCAGCTGGGGCAGCTGCACC
>JAZOSG010000094.1:0-2083 GCA_045657005.1 Faecousia sp. | reverse complement strand
GTTTCCAGGAGCTGCTTTACCGGATCTCCGTATTGGAAAGCTGCATGAATTTCGTCAAAACTGCTCCCGTCACCTCTGATCTAAAGGCGATGTGTTTCCATTATCAGGTCGTCGAAGCCCTTCTGACCAGTCTGACACAAGAAAGAGTGTATGGTATCCCTGCCGATGAGAAGCTGAGAAAACAGCGGGCCACGGCACTGACCAATCTGCAAACGGTGGTCAACTCCTTCCGCAAGCAGTTCCAGAGCTTTAAGCCTGCGACGCCGGACGCCTACAAGGCTGCCATCACTAAGATGATCGACACGGTACTGCCGGCTTGGCTGCAGTATCGGTACACCTATATTCCGTTTTGATGGGAGGACAAGAATATGAATCAGAACTGTATTCCTAATTCTGTAACGGCTGCTCTCAGCTCCATTCATAAGGTAGACGGGTTTGACCCTACGCCGATGGCTGTAGAGTATGTGGATCTGACTACCCAGGAAAAGAGAAAGCGTCTTCCGGTGATGGCTCAGCTTGCATGGTTCCGTCTTTGCTATCCGGAGGGTAAGATCGCTATGAATGTTGTGGCTGAGAAGGATTACTTCGTTGCTTCCGCCCGTGTATATGTCAGCTATAAGGATCCCGTAGAGTGCTATCTTGCTGAAGCGACCGCTTCCCGGAAGTATGATCCTTTGAAGCCTACCGTATCTCCCAGAGAATGGGCGCAGACGGCTGCGGTTGGTATTGCTCTGCGCAATGCCGGTTTCGGCCTCCAGTTCGGTGCTGCCGGCGATGATTTCGATAGTGCAGTACCGGATGAACTGGGTGCCGGAGCAAGCTTTGTTTCTTCTCCTGCGCCGGATACACCCGAACATGCAACACAGGTTGAGCCTACGACAGAAGCACCTGCAACAGAAACACCTGCCCCGGCAAAGGAGCATGAGGTGGTTGAGCTGACGGATGAACAGCGCTTTGAACAAGCTTGTGCCATCATCAGCCCCATCAAGAAGCACGGCGGTAAGACCCTGGGCGATATCCTGACGCTGGAGCCCAGAGCAATCAACTGGCTGGCCACCAAGTTTAGTGGTGACGAGACCATTAAGGCGGCGGCTCAATTCATTTGTACTTACGCTCTTGAGCAAGCTACCGCGTGAACTGCGTATCAAATAGGGGGATGCAAATAGTATCCCCCGGAAAGGAGTCTCCATGGTCGAAATTCATATTACCGACATTATTCCTTTGATCGGCATTCCGGGACCACCCAATGGAAGGGCTGTATATAACATCAGCTGTCCATGCTGTGATGAAGATCCCAGGAAGAAGCATTTGAATATTAACTTGAATAAGGACGTATTCTGCTGTCCTCGGTGCCATTTCAGTGGCGGCGTGTTTGATCTGTTTTCCTACTATTCCGGCGTGGATCGTCGGTTGGCACGGAAAGTGCTGATGGAACGGCTTGGTCTGAAGGATAGCGGCTCGACCCATGAGCGCAGTGATCGCAAACGCGAGAATCGAACGATCCAGAGACCCATTTTACAGGATATCGAACTGCCCTTGACAGACATCGATACCAGGCACGAAACCTATGCAGCATTGCTTGGCAAGCTGTCTCTTGCATCGGATCATCGGGAGAGCTTACTCTCCCGTGGCTTTACCGATGACCAGATCCAAAAGCTTGGCTATAAGACGATGCCGGTTGTGGGCTTTACGGTCCTGGCCAAGCAGCTTCAGACGGAAGGCTATTACCTTGCGGGTGTGCCGGGCTTTTATCATACGAAGGAAGGCAACTGGACTTTCGTTCATGAACAGCGCGGAATTCTCATTCCTGCAAGAGATGAAAACGGAAAGATCCAGGGACTGCAGATCCGCTTGGACAAGGTCAAGAAGGGCAAGTTTCGATGGATCTCCAGCATTGGCAAACAGGACGGCTGCAAGGCTGAGGCTTGGACCCATTTGGTGGGTGAACCAACCTCAACCGTGCTGCTGACAGAGGGACCGATGAAGGCAGATGCCATCAACTATCTGACCGGATTGACAGTAATCGCTGTGCCCGGCGTCAACTCACTGAAGCACCTTATGGAGACTCTGCAATACTTGCAAT
>JAZOSG010000093.1:0-4726 GCA_045657005.1 Faecousia sp. | reverse complement strand
TGTGATCCCCTGTGCTTTTGCCTCATCCAGGATCACATTGTACAGAAGCTGTGTGGTATTCAGACCGAAACTGGAGGTGATCGCCAGCACCTTGATGTCTTTGCCCTCTTCCGGTGTCCACAGAGGATCCTTTGTGTTCAGGCACAGTGCAGATTCGATGTTGTTAACATCCCACTTGGCCATCACCTTGGAGAACTTCTTATACAGTCCGACTGCGCCTGCGACCTTATCCTTGGAATATCCGGAAAGACGGGCATCTGCCTGCTGGGTCAGCCACTTAAAGGTGCAGGGAGCATTAGCATCTGTGCCGGTTGCTGTGCCGAATACATACTGGTTGTTCTTAGTCAGAATATAAGCTCTGCCGTACACAGGCAGGTTAGCACGGTGCGTGTTAGCCAGATCGGGAAGTGTCTCGTCCATCACATTGTAAAGCAAAGTGCTGGTAGAATCTGCATCGTTTGCGTTTGCGCCTGCCTGGAAACCGGTGAAGTAGGAGTAGCCGCAATCGGTATCCAGATTGTCTGCATCAGGAATATCTTCAATGCTCAGCGCAACACCAAACTTTTCTACATTATCAGCGACTAATTTGTCGCCCTCAAAATTACACTTGTAGTAAACGCCGGCGTTATCGCCACGGAGAACCATTTCATAGATCCGCAGATTGACCCGGTGGAAGGAAATATCGGTTCCGTTCTCGCCCTCGGTGACCATCAAATAGCCGTCCTGAGCAAGGGTGGATTCTGCCGCAAGACCTGCCACATTGCCGGTTACTGCACCGATCTTGCCGTATTTGCCGTCGGTAATATCGTAGTCATCCGTCTGGGAGTCAATGCCGTAAAGAGTACCGGACTGAACCTTAACGGAATTGATGCTAAATCCGTTAAGGTCGATAAAAACATCGCCATTTACGGTGATGTCGCCGCCGTTTGCTTCCAGCTTTACAAGCTGACCGTTGCTTTGGTCAACCGCTTTTTGCAGGTCGGTGTAGGATGTGCCGCCGACAGTTGCCATAGGATCTGCGTCTGTCGCTGCTACGGCTGTCAGGATTGCCGCAACCAGTGCCAGCACGAATGTAATGGTAAAGAGCTTTCTTTTCATAATCGGGTCTCCTTTTAATCAACCCTCTGTGTAAGCAGAGGGGGTTACTTCAAAGGGATTCTGGATCGCGTTGTTCACGGATTCGATAATGATCGCTTTTTGGTTCACCCTCAACGGCGTGAGGATCTTATCAGCGCCGCCGATGCCGTTGGCGCAGGCAGCCACAGCGTCCAGATGGATCTCGGTCAGCTCTTGACCGGTAAGCACTGCGTACAGTCCGTATGCCGCCAGGATGCCGCCGTAGTTGTTCAAATGGTAGGTATCCTTGCACAGAGTGTCTCCGAATGCACTGGTCCGGGCGTTCTGGATCACAGTGCCGGTGGGGATAATGCGGTCAAAATCTGTTCTGGGAACCACCTTTTCCTGCGTGACATCCACGATGGTCTCATACATGTACTTCTGATCGGACTTGAAGTTGGTGGTAAACACGGTTTGATCGGAATCTCCCTGATAAGCCCAGGTCATATTCCAGACAAACCGTGCCTTGGGATTGGTTTTGTTTGCCTGGACATATTCCATCAGCTGATCAATGTAATCGCCGTAGGATTCCGCAATACCTGCCTTGGCGGCGCTTTGCTGGATAAAGATGATGTCCCAATCCTCATCCTTGAGACCGTATTCCATAGATGCGGACTCGATGGTGTTCCAGGTGCCACTGTCGATTTTTGTGTACTGATAATATGCGGCATTGGTGTTGGCGTTTTCCACATGCTTTTCCAGAGTGCAGCCGCTGCCGTAGAGTCTGCCCACCACCACATCAGTGCAGCCCTCAGCTATCGCAACATCATATAAAAGCTGGGTGGTATTCAGACCAAAGCTAGAGGTGATCGCCAAAAGCTTCAGGGTCTTGCCGTCGCTCAGGGGAGCGTTGGGATCGACGGTTTCATGGGTGCTTGCCTCGGGTGCGTCAGTCTGCCCGTTCAGTGAAGTGTCTCCGCAGGCGCACAGGGACAGCATCAGCCCGGCACACAAAGTGAAGGAAATTACTTTTTTCAAAAGCTTCATAAAGTTACTCCTTTTCAAAAAAATTCTGCTTACACCATTAATTATAATAATTATCCCCACAGAAACAATTTGTTTTTCTACTTAAAAGTTGCAAAATCCTACTGTCATATTTACAAAAAACCATCCCACTGCAGTTCAGATGCTGCAGTGGGATGGCTCTTTTATATTATTGAAGTGCCGCGTCATACACCACATTCTTTGGCAGATCCAATTCCTTGGCGGTTTGCTTGATGGCGTCCTTGCGGCTCATGCCACCCTCCATCAGCTCTGCGACCCGCTTTGCCGCGTCCTCCGCAGTGGCGGCTGCCTTTTCCTCCGGTACTGCGCCTGCGACCACCAGAACAAATTCGCCCTTAGGCGGTGCTTGGGTGTACAGCGCGATCGCTCCACCCAAAGTGGTGCGGATCACTTCCTCGTGAAGCTTGGTCAGCTCCCGGCACAGGCTAATGGGTCTGTCTGAACCAAAGACCTCTGCCATGCTTTCCAGGGTTGCCAGCAGCTTGTGGGGCGCTTCGTAAAAGACCATGGTGCGGGTCTCGCCGATCAGGCTTTCCAAGTGCTCCCGGCGGCTCTTTTTTGCCGTAGACAAAAAGCCTTCAAAGCAGAACCTGCCTGTAGACTGCCCGGAAATGCTTAGTGCTGTGATCACCGCGCAAGGGCCGGGGATCGCACATACCGTGATCCCTGCCTCGGCGCACTGTCTGACCAGATCCTCACCGGGGTCGGAAATGGCTGGACTTCCTGCGTCGGAGACCAGTGCGCAGGTCTCACCGGCAAGGATCCTGTCCAGGATCACATTGCCCTTTTGTGCCTTGTTATGCTCGTAGTAGCTGACAAGGCTTTTTTTGATACCCAGATGGTTCAGTAGCTTCAAGCTGACCCGGGTATCCTCTGCGGCGATAAAATCCGCCTGCTCCAGCGTCTGCTTGCAGCGGATGGAAATATCGCCCAGATTTCCGATGGGCGTGGGGACAAGATATAACATTCCTGCCATGGTGTTACCTCCTAAAGATGGTAAAGATCACGGTAATAGGGCGTAGGTGTGCCGTCACTGTGAAAAAGCGCTTCCTCTTCCCAAATCAGACCGGGGCTTGCACCCTTGCGGCACTGTACTAAAACAAGAGCGACTTCGCCATTTTCCCGATGCCGCAGCAGCTGCAACCGCTTAGGCTCAAGACCGTGGCTGCAGGCACAGGAAAAAACTTCTGCCAGCCGTTCCGGCCGGTGCACGACGAACAGATCGCCGCCATATTTCAGTGCCCACCCGGCAGCGGACATCAGCGTCTGCAGAGGGAACAGGTCATCCCGTCGTGCCAGAGGAACGGTCTTGCTTTTAGGACCTGCGGAAAAATAGGGGGGATTGGAAATACAGCAGGAAAAGCTTCCTGCCTTAATAAATGTGGGGATGCTGCCTATATCGGCGCATATACTGGTTAGACGGTTTGTTATGCCATTGGTCTCGGCGTTTTTCAGTGCCATGGCATGGGCGAGCTGATCCAATTCGACCCCTGTGACGTGGCAGCCGGGATCCTTTGCGCAAAGTAAAAGCCCCAGGGTGCCGCAGCCGGAGCCCAGATCCAGCACCTGAGCATTTTTCGGCAGCTTGGCAAAGCCGGCAAGGGCGATAGAATCGGTACTTAGTGGAAATGCCCCCTCGGACAGTTCCAGCGTGTAGCCGTTATGCAGCTGTTCCATAGGCACCTCCCATAAAAAATCTGCCTGCGTACCGGGGATCCGGCTGCGCAGGCAGATTGCGGAATCGGAGAATCACTCTTCTACGATCGCTTCAACAGGGCAATTGTCAACGCAGGTGCCGCAGTTTACGCAGACATCGGCATCAATGACATACTTGTCCTCGCCCTCGGAGATAGCCTCTACGGGGCAATTGTCGGCGCAGCTGCCGCACTTGACACAAGCGTCAGTAATATTGTAAGCCATGATTTTCCCTCCAGTAATTATGTTTTATAGCTTGTCCGCAACCGGACGCACCTCTATTCTAGCATGGATTTTTGAAAATGCAATTCCTTTTTTTAAAGAATGTATATTTTTTCTGCCCAAAGGGAAAAATTTCCGGGCAAAGGGGGCAGAGGATGCACTACGAAACAGATGCCCAGGGCTTGATCCTGGCAGCAGGCGCCAAGGCACGGGCTATGGGACATAGCTATGTGGGCAGCGCGCACCTGCTGTTGGCACTGGCACAGGAGCCCGGTCTGGCAGGGCAGCTGCTGCGCGGCGCAGGCTTTGAGCCGGAGCTGGCCGAAACGATGGCGGCGGTGCTCTACGGAACGGGAACTGCCGGGCTGCCGCTGCCTCAGGGCTTTTCGACGCAGGCGCGGCAGATCCTGAGAGGCGCTCGCAGGGAGGCGGATCATTTAAGCAGCCGGCAGGTATCCGGTGGGCACATCCTGTTGTCGTTGCTGCGCCGTGAGAAGACCGCGGCAAGGGATCTTCTGATCCTCAGCGGTGTTGATACAGAAATTTTGTTCAGCCAAACGGTGGAATATTTGCAGTGGGAAATCACATCATCCCGAAAAAGGGAAAAGGAGGCGGTCAGTACGAAGCTTTTGGAGCAATTCAGCGAGGATCTGCTTTTAAAGGCAGTGTCCATGGAGCCGGTGATCGG
>JAZOSG010000092.1:0-2775 GCA_045657005.1 Faecousia sp. | reverse complement strand
TGGTGCCTGTGGACAGAAGAAAGCTGGACGCCATGTCCTATACCCATGCCCACCAGGGTGTGATTGCCCTGGCCGCCGCCAGAAGCAACTTCACCATCGATGATCTGCTGCAAGAAGCAGCCAGCCGCGGTGAAAATGCCCTGGTGGTGATCTGCGATGAACTGTCGGATCCCCACAACCTGGGCGCGATTCTGAGAAGTGCTGAGTGCGCCGGTGCCCACGGTGTGATTATTCCCAAGCGCCGCAGTGTAGGTCTGACCGCGGTGGTGGCCAAGGCATCTGCCGGCGCAGTGGAGTACATGAAGGTGGCACGGGTCACCAATATCAACGCTGCCATAGAGGAGCTGAAGGAAAAAGGCGTATGGATCTTCGGCACGGCTGCGGAAGGCTCGATCCCTATGTACCAGGCAGATCTGACAGGCCCTGCTGCTATCGTCATCGGTTCTGAGGGTGAAGGCATGAGCCGTCTGGTGCAGAAAAACTGCGATGTGACGGTGCATATCCCCATGAAGGGGAGGATCACCTCGCTGAATGCGTCGGCGGCGGCATCGATCCTTTTGTACGAAGCGGTACGCCAAAGGAGGTAAACTATGGACGAAAAGGAACTGCAGGAGCAGGAACAGGAATTTACCCTTGAGGATATTATGAAAGAATTTTCCGGTGGGCCGGATGAACCGGAACAGACCCCGGAAGAACCGGATGCAGAACTGACCCAGGAGCCGGAGGAGGAAGCGCCAGAGACGGAAATGCCTCAGGAGCAGGTTGAAGTGCCTGCTGCCATAAGCTCCGACACCATCCGCTTGGACAGGATCCCCGATACCCACGCCCAAGTGCGAAACGCTGTTCTTATCACAGATGAAGAAGAGCCTGCGCCCGAGCCGGAGAAGGCAGAGCCTTTCTCCGAGGAATGGGAGCCGGAATATGAGCAGCCTATTGCCGAATATGTGCCGCCCCAGCCTATCCAGTTTCGCCCCCGTTCCAACTTCCGGGAACTGAAGCGCAAGCTGGTGAACGGCCCTGAACGGCAATACTACGCCCTAAGCGAAAAGGGTCTGGGTAAGCTCCAGGCGGCGATCTTCTTCAGTGTGCTGGTGGTGCTGCTGTCTGCGGCTGCCACGGCGATGTATGCCTTTGGCATGGTAGGCGAAAACCGGCTGCGGCTGATGGTGTTCGGTCAGTTCCTGGCAATGCTGGTATCGGCACTGCTGGGCAGCTACCAGCTGTTGGAGGGCGGTATTGATCTGATAAAGGGACGGTTTAGCTTGAACAGCCTTCTGCTGTTTACCTTTGTGCTGTGCTGTGCCGACGGCGTGATGGGACTGCGGCAGCTGCGTGTGCCTTGCTGTGCTGCGTTCAGTCTGCAGGTGACCATGTCTTTGTGGAACGCCTACCAAAAGCGCAATGTAAAGCTGGGACAGCTGGACACCATGCGCAAGGCGACCCATTTGGACAGCATCGGTGCGGTGGAAAATTACTGCGAAGAAACCACAGGATTTCTCCGGGGCGAGGGTCAGGTGGAGCATTTTATGGACACCTATGAACAGCCTGCCCGGTTGGAAAAAGTTCAGTCCGTCTATGCCATCGTGGCGCTGTGCGTCAGTGTGGCGGTGGGCGTGCTGGCAGGTGTTTTGCACGGTGTGGCTGCCGGTATCCAGGTGGCGGCGGTCACGGCACTGGCGGCGATGCCTGCATCCATGTTCATTACCCTGTCCCGGCCTTTGGCAGTGCTGGAACGCAGATTCCACGCCATCGGCACAGTGCTGTGCGGCTGGCAGGGGGTAGAGGGACTCAGCGCCAAGGCGGTGTTCCCTGTGGATCACAATGATCTGTTCCCTGCAGGTACAGTGAAGATGAACGGTGTCAAGTTCTTTGGCAGCCGGGAGCCGGATGAGATCATCGCCTATGCATCGGCATTGATCGCCTCCGAGGGCGGCTCATTGGAGCCACTGTTTACGCACTTGCTGGACAGCCGTAACGGCGCACACTATGCCGTTGAGAATTTCAGAGCCTACGACGGCGGCATTGGCGGTGAGATAAACGGCGAGCCGGTGCTGGCAGGCAGCCTGACGCTATTAAAGGAAATGGGCGTTGAGGTACCTGAGGGCATCCGGGTCAGCCAGGCGGTCTGCGTAGCAGTGGACGGTGAGCTGTGCGGCCTGTTTGCCATCACCTACGAAACGGACAGAGCTGCTGCCGCAGGTATTTCCACCCTCTGCGGCTACAGAAAGCTAAGACCTGTGATGACCACCGGCGATTTCATGCTGACAGGAGAATTCCTGCGGTCATGCTTTGGGATCAACCCCAAGAAGGTACAATTCCCTGAGCTGGAGGAGCGTGCCGGGCTGCAGGAAAAGACCCTGGAGCCGGAGACCCAGGCGCTGGCACTGATCACCGGCAAGGGCTTAGCACCCTTTGCTTATGCAGTTACCGGTGCAAGAAGCCTGAAGACGGCTGCGAAATTGGGCGTTGCCGTCCATATGGCAGGAGGTATTCTGGGCATCGCTATGATGCTGGTACTTGCCCTGATCGGCGCGCTGGAGCTGCTGACTCCGGCAAATCTGTTCCTGTACGAGCTGGTGTGGATGGTCCCCGGACTTCTGATCACCGAGTGGACACGAAATATCTAAACGCAAAGGGCGTGTTGCAAAATGCTGCAGCACGCCCCTAAACTATGCAAATGTCTACATCCTGCGGATGTAGGGGCGGATATTATCCGCCCGCGGGCGACTAATACTCGCCCCTACAGATTCTAACGATAGATTTTTGAATTTTGCA
>JAZOSG010000091.1:0-3965 GCA_045657005.1 Faecousia sp. | reverse complement strand
TGCTGACCGGCTACTTGGGCGACCCGGATAGAAAACCCCTGACCGTTGCCCAGTTTCGCAGCCTGACCCACCGGGCGCGGCTGATGGAGCGCCCGAAAGCTGACAGAGATATCACCCCGGAGGATCTGCTGGCCATGGGCTGTGACAGAGCAGCTGCCTTGCGGATCGTAAACCTGCTGTCCCAGACCGAGCAGCTGCAGTGGTATCTGGAAAAGGGAAGACGCGCCGGCTGTGTTCCGGTCACCCGGGTCAGCGAAAATTACCCCGACCGGGTGCGCAAGGGTCTGGGGCTGGATGCCCCCGGCGTTTTGTGGGCAAAGGGAGATCTGAGCTTGCTGGATACGCCGAAAATTTCTTTGGTGGGCAGCCGGGATCTGGGGGAAGAAAACCGCGCCTTTGCCCGGGAAGTGGGTGTCCAGGCGGCATATCAGGGCTATACCCTGGTCTCCGGGGGTGCCAGAGGCGCTGACCGTACTGCCCAGAGTAGCTGCTTGGAGCATGGTGGCAAAGTTATTTGCGTCGTTGCCGACCAGCTGGAAGCACATCCTTTGCAGGAAAATGTCCTGTACCTTTCCGAAACCGGCTTCGAGCTGCCTTTTTCTGCCCACCGGGCGCTGCAAAGAAACCGGGTCATCCACTGTCTGGGGAGCAAGACCTTTGTGGCACAGTGTACCCTTGGTAAGGGTGGCACCTGGGATGGCACCGGAAAGAATCTGCGCTTCGGCTGGAGTCCGGTTTTTTGCCTGGATGACGGAAGCGCCGCAAGCCGGGAGCTGGAGCAGCGGGGCGCTGTGCTGATCTCACTGGGCAGCCTGCAAGATATTGAAGCGCTGCAAAATAATGTGATGAATTTTATTGACCAATGATGGCATAGACTATCATTGGTCAATATTTTGTCAATTTAGGGTTGAAAAATAAAAAAAGATACTGTAAAATACAAGCGCACTTGAAATTATGGAGGCGTTTTTATGTGTGGTATCGTAGGATATGCCGGTAAAAAGCAGGCAGCACCGATCCTTTTAGACGGTCTGTCCAAGCTGGAATACCGGGGTTACGACTCGGCCGGCATCTGTGTATATGCAAAGCAGGGACTGCAGGTAGCAAAATCCAAGGGTCGGCTGCAGACCCTTTGTGATAAGATCGATAACGGGAAAGCTGTCCCCGGGACAGTGGGCATAGGCCATACCCGAGGGGCGACCCATGGCGCACCCTCGGATGCCAACAGCCATCCCCATGTGTCCGATTCCGGCAAGATTTCCCTGGTGCATAACGGCATCATTGAAAATGAGGCGCAGCTGCGCCAAATGCTGACCGCAAAGGGCGTTCGTTTCTGCTCGGAAACGGATACCGAAGTGGTGGCAAACCTTGTGGGCTATTTCTATGACCGGCAGAAGGATTTCCTGCAGGCGGTGCGCCAGGCAATGGCACGGCTGGAGGGCAGCTTTGCCCTGGGGATCATGTGCCTGGACTGCCCCGGGACAGTGGTGGCGGTGAAAAAGGATTCCCCTCTGATCTTCGGTTTCGGAGAAGGGGAGAACTATATTGCTTCCGATGTGCCGGCGATCCTTAAGTACACCCAGACGGTTGCCTATATGGACGACGGGGAGCTGGCGGTATTCACCGCGGATAGCGTTGAATTTTATAACCGCCTGGGAGAGCGGATCGAAAAGACCCGGGAGAAGATCACCTGGGAGCTTTCCGCGGCAGAGCGTGGCGGCTATGCCCACTTTATGCTTAAGGAGATCATGGAGCAGCCCAAGGCAGTCCGGGACACCATCAGCCCCCGGATCTGTGACGGACAGATCAAGCTGGACGGGGTGGAGCTGACGGCGCAAATGCTGAAGAAGATCAAAAAGATCTATCTGGTAGCCTGCGGTTCTGCGTATTATGTTTCTGTCCTTGCCAAGTACACCATTGAAAAGGCGTGCCGCATCCCCACCGAGGCGGTGATGGCATCGGAGTTCCGCTACGCAGATCCGGTGATCGATGAAAACAATCTGGTCATCATTATCAGCCAGTCCGGAGAAACGGCAGATACCCTGGCAGCTCTCCGGGAATCCAAGCGCCTGGGCGCCCATACCCTTGCCATCGTCAATGTGGTGGGCTCTGCTATTGCAAAGCTTGCCGACCAGGTGATCTATACCTGGGCAGGTCCGGAGATCGCCGTTGCTACCACCAAGGCGTTTTCTACCCAGCTGGCGGTGGTCTACCTGCTGACAGCCTACATGGCAAAGCAGTTGGGGACGGTGACCCAGGAGGCGTATGACCAGCTGGTTTCTGCCCTTGCCCAGCTGCCGGAGGCAGTGGAACGGGTGCTGACCCCTGAGAATCTGCAAAAATGCCAGTATTACGCCAGCCGCTATTATGGCAATCACGATGCCTTCTATATCGGCAGAAATATGGACAGCGCTGTCTGCCTGGAGGGCAGCCTGAAGCTCAAGGAGGTGGCGTATCTCCACAGCGAAGCCTATCCTGCAGGGGAATTGAAGCATGGCCCGATCTCGTTGATCGAGGATGGGACGCTGGTGGTGGCACTGGCCACCGTCGAGCCGCTGTTTGATAAGACCATCGCCAATGTCCGGGAGGTAGGTGCCCGGGGCGCGGATGTGCTGTGCATCACATTGGAGGGCTTGGAGGAAAAGACCCGGGCGGTGACGGACAGTTTTATCACCATCCCCAGGGTGCACCCGGTGCTGCAGCCCAGCCTGAGCCTGATCCCGTTGCAGCTGTTTGCTTACTATGTGGCGGTCAACCGGGGGTGCGATGTGGATAAGCCCCGCAATCTGGCAAAATCCGTTACAGTGGAATAACACGCTCTGCGCCCGGTATCTGCGGATACCGGGCGTTTTGTAAAAGATATGTGAATTTGCGGATTTTCAGCTTTAATTCAGTTAGCCGCTGTATTATAATGGTAAATATCCACAGGAGGGGTCATATGAAAATACTGATTATCGAGGATGAAAAACTCCTTGCGGATTCTTTAAAAACGCTTCTGCAGCACAAAGGCTTTGAGGTGGAAGTGGTATATGACGGCGAATCCGGGGCCGAGTATGCCCAATTGGGTATTTATGACCTGCTGATCCTGGATGTGATGATGCCCAAAATGGACGGCTATCAGGTGGCGCGGCAGGTTCGTGCCAACCGGTGCGCCACGCCGATTTTGATGCTCACCGCCAGATCCGGTCTTGAGGATCGGATCCAGGGTCTCAACGCAGGGGCGGACTATTACCTGACCAAGCCCTTTGATACCCGGGAGCTGCTTGCCTGCATCAATGCGCTGCTGCGGCGGCAGGGCAATCAGGTGGACGAGCTGGTCTACGGCAATACCTGTCTTGACCTGGCATCGGGGATGCTGGTCTGCGGCAGCAACAGCGTGCGCCTTTCCGCCCGGGAATTTGATGTGATGCGCTTTTTGCTCCAATCCCGTGGGCAGAACCTGTCCAAGGAAGTGATCCTGGCGCGGGTGTGGGGCTATGACTCCAATGCGGTGGAAAACCATGTGGAGGTCTATGTAGGCTTTTTGCGCAAAAAGCTTTTGTCCATAGGCTCCAATGTGCGCATTGCGGCGATCCGCCGTCTGGGCTATCATTTGGAGGTGACAGAACCGTGCTGAAAAAGCTGCGGCTGAAATTTGTCCTGATCAATATGGGCATCGTGGCGGCTATGCTGCTCGTGATCTTTTCCACGGTCTATCATTTTACCAAGGCAGACCTGGAAAACCAAAGCCTGTCGGTGCTGCAAAGCCTGACCCAAAGCGCCCAGCAGCCGGGCAGTTTATATGAGCCGGGAAGAAATGTCCAGCTTCCGTATTTTATCATCCAGATCAATATCCATGGGGATGTGATCGCCAGCGGACATACCTACTACGATTTGACTGACGCGGCGTTTTTGCAGGAGCTGATCCAGTATGTCTATACAGCCCAAAGCCCCACAGGATTCATTGAAGCTTATAGGCTGCGTTACAG
>JAZOSG010000090.1:0-8763 GCA_045657005.1 Faecousia sp. | reverse complement strand
GGTGATATACTCAAAGCCCAAGGCCTCCAGAACATTATTAACGATACCCACCGAGTCAGGACGCTGCCCGCCGCCGATGATCATATTGAACATAGCAGCAAAGAACATGCCGATAGCGATGGAGTTTGTCACATAGGGCATAAAGAAGATAGTCTGCAAACCTCTCTGAAACACCTTAATGGAGTTCAGCGCTACCGCGATCAGCAGTGCCAGAACGGTGGAGATCGGCACTGTCAGCACGCACAGCAGCACAGTATTTTTAAGACAGGTCAAAAATCCGGGGTACTGCAGCACACGGGTAAAGTTGCCAATACCGAATTCAAAGCCGGGATGGAGCGGATTGGCAGCACCCATGGTGGTATACCCTTCCAAAAGGGACATGCGTACCGTATTGAAGATCGGCCACACGGTAAACACCAGCAGCAGCACGATCGCCGGTGACAGGTACAGCCACGCCTTCCATTGATGCTTACTTTCTACCATATTACTTCACCTCGAAACCGATGCGCTCTTCTGTTTCCTTATTGAACAGGAACACCTTATGCGCCTTGAGGCTGAAGCGGATGGACTTTTCTGCCAAATCGATCTTATTGTCGGAATCGATGATGGCACGCAGAGCGGGATTGACAGAAGCGCCGTGGGTAGCAACCACGCTGACATCGCGACCCATGACCTCAACATTGTTAAGACCGCAGACCATAGCGCCGTTTTCATCCGGCTCGAAGCCCTCGGGACGGATGCCGACCCACACATCCTGATCGGCGATATCGCCCACAGACAGGACCTCGTCTTCGCCCAGGATCAGCTTGCCGCCGGAGATCTTGCCCTCAAAGACATTGATGGGAGGTGTGCCCAGGAACTTGGCAACAAACAGGTTTTTGGGGTCATCGTAAACCTCCTGAGGCTTACCGATCTGCTGCACCACACCCAGCTTCATCACGACGATCATATCGGAGATGGACATTGCCTCCTCCTGGTCGTGGGTGACGAAAACAGTTGTAATACCGGTCTCCTTCTGGATACGGCGGATCTCTTCACGGGTCTGGAGTCTCAGACGGGCATCCAGATTGGAAAGAGGTTCGTCCAGCAGCAGGACACGGGGCATCTTGACCAGCGCACGGGCGATGGCAACACGCTGCTGCTGACCGCCGGAAAGCTCACTGGGCTTACGCTCCATCAGCTCATCGATCTGCACCAGCTTAGCCACCTCGTAAGCACGCTCCAGCATAGCTTCCTTGGTCAGCTTGTCCTTCCCCTTCAGGTTCTGCAAGGGGAACAAAATGTTCTGCTTGACAGTCATGTGGGGATACAGTGCATAGTTCTGGAACACCAGACCAATGCCGCGATTTTCGGTGGACAGCTCTGTCACATCGTCATCGCCAAAGAAGATCTTGCCGGCAGTAGGCTTTTGCAGTCCGCTGATCATATACAGCGTGGTAGACTTGCCACAGCCGGAGGGCCCGAGCAGGCCGATCAGCTTTCCGTCGGGGATCTCAAAGGTGAAGTCGTTGACCGCAACGACCTCCTTGCCGGCTTTCTTGTCCCGGCTGGGGAAGATTTTTGTCAGGTTCTGCAGAGTAACTTTCATAAGAATCCCTTCCAATTTATGTAAATTTTTTTATAAACAAATTCAGTAGTCCTGCTGTGCAGCACGCTCCGCATGCACTTGCTTCGTGTACGCGATCAGCTCATCCGTACTTTGGAAGATCCGCTGACTGGGAAGATCCACCGTCACCGTACCTGCCAGCAAGTCATGGATCGCAGAGTTGTTCCGGGTCACCGCCAGGCAGCAAAGCTGTGCGATCAACAAAGCAGCCAGCACGATAAGTCCAGTCATATCCAACATGCCCCAGATGAACATCAGAAACATGTATACCGGGATCATGGTCTCGACGGTATATTTTCCAAGCAGTGCCCGGATAAACAGCTGCAAGACCGTAACACGCACGCAATCCTGCCGCACCAGAGCGATGCCAAATACCTTTTTACCCAGGGTCTGCCCGTTTTTCAGCAGCAGCGGAACCACAAACTCTATGCACAAAACCCCAAGCAGGATCCCCACTGTGGTGATCACCAAGGATAGGTTTACCACCATATTATATTCGTACAGCACTTCGTCATCAGCTACCAGCGCTTCATACGCCTTCTGATAGGTATCCAGCTCCTGCTGGGAAAGCGCTTCGTATTCCGGCTGAGTGAGATTAAATTGCACACCGTACTGGGTCTCATAGCGATCATACGCCGCCTGAAGCGCACTGTTGTGGGACTCATACCCCAGCATCCCGGACAGCGCCGCGATAAAGCCCACTGCCACTACACAGGTCAGCATACTATCCAGCAGCCAGGCGGCGATCCGTTTCCACATATTTGCCTTTTGCAGATCCAATCTCAGCGTCTCCTTCCGGCATTTTTACATCCTGCGCAAAAAGCACAGACAGGCAGGCATTCTCGCCCACCTTACTTTGATTTGTATATTCTACCACATTTCAAAACAAAAATCCACAAAAAGTTAAATTTTTGCTGAAATTAACGATCCTTTTTTCGCTGCTTCAATTTCTCTAGGAATCCGTAGGGAATTCGCAGCTCTCCCCTGCCCGTTCCCAGGCGGATATCCGGCTTGCAGTCTCCGTGGAAATCACTTCCGCCGCTGCACAGCAGTCCATACTCCTGTGCCAAAGCCCCGGCAAGCGCCGTAGTCCCGGCATCGTATTTGGCGTACATGGTCTCCATCGCATCCAGACCGGACTGTACCGCCTTGGGCAGAAATTTGCGCAGCTCCTGTTCGTTAAGATTCAAAAACGGATGGGCAAGCACCGCCACCGCACCCAGGGATTTGATAAAACGGATCGCCTCAAACGCATCCAGCCGCTGAGGCGGTGTGTAGTATCCGCCACCGGGCTTCAAGTAGGTCTTAAACGCCTCCTGCACAGAAGAAGTATACCCTTTTTCGATCATTTCCATAGCCACATGGACACGGTTAACAAAGCCGTCCTTTGTCCCCTGCTTGATCTTCCCGTAGTCCAGTTTCATGCCTGCCTTACAAAGCGCCTCCACCAGTGCGATATTGCTTTGCTCCTTACGCCGGCGAAAGTCCTCCATCAGCTGTGTGATCACATCATAGTGCTCCGGACGGACAAACAGCGCCAGGATGTGCAGCTCCGCACCTTCATACTCCGTAGACAGCTCCACACCGGGCACTGCCTCCACGCAGGAATTTTTCGCCGCGTCCATAAATTCCGGCAGTCCTGCCACTGTGTTATGGTCACACAGTGCCAGAGCGGAAAGTCCTGCCTCCTGCCCCATCTGCAGCAGCTGTGCCGGAGAAAAGCTGCCGTCAGAATGATAGGAATGGGCATGCAGGTCGCAAATACGCTCCATGGTTACCTCTTGTGTTTCTTTGGCAGCAAGCCGGTCAGTATCTCCTTGGCTGCCTTGTCATAATCTTCAACCGATACGGTATAATCGCAAATCTCGGCGTTCTTCATCTCAGAATCCAGTGCCATCAGGCGGCTGACCTTCTCATCCACACTCAGGGGCTTATTCAGCAGATCCTTCAAAAGCAGCTGTTTTTCCCGTTTGATATAGATAGTAGTCACATTGGGAAAGTGGGTCTTTAAGGACATAGCGCCGCAAATGTCCATGACCGTCAGTACATGCTTACCTTCTGCCAGGATATCCTCCACATCTTTCTTGCGGGAGCCGTAACAGTGACCGGCATACATGGTGGACTCAAAGATCTCACCTTTTTCGCACATATCCCGGAAGGCTTCCAATGCGATATAGTGATACCACTCTCCTCCCTGAAGACCTACGGTGGCATCGGTGGTGTAGCTGATCAGCTTCCGGAACGCCTTGGATTTTTTCATGATCCGTTTGGCGATCTGGGTCTTTCCGCTGCCGGAGGGGCCTACCAAAACCACGATCCCCGGCTGCTCCATGATGCTGCGCTCTCTTTTGGGGTTGTAGCTGTCGGCAATGACCTCTACCAGCTTCAAAAACTCGTCGTAGGTATTGACCGCCAGCACGCCGGTGGCATCCTGATTCCATGGGCGGCGCATCAGGATCGGGTACGCAGCGTTGGAGCGGAATACATTGTGCATGCCATCATCAAACAGGATATCCACATCGATCTTATCCTTACGGGAGCCCATGTAGATATGGTCGTCAGGGATCTCCGGAAATTCCTCCCGGATCCGCTGGGCGCGGATACCCATAAACTCAGGGTAGACCGAAGTGGACACAAAGACCTCTGTCATTTCCGACAGCTTTTTCACAAACTCCCGGGCGCCGCTGATCACCGGCTGGTTGCGGAAGAAGTCCGGATCGTGGAAGAATTCAAAAATCACATCCGCACGGGTGCCCAGCTGCCCCCAGCGGTCAACCTCATAGATCGTCAGAGGCGGGTCAAATTTATACTTTTCATTTGCCAGCCGGATGGCATACGGCACACATTCCATCAAAAGATCGTCAATATCCAGTGCTGTGGAAAGCCTGTACTTTCGGTTCATGATGTTACCTCATATCGGCAGTATTTTCATTCTTATTTTCGCTTGCCTATAGTATAACACGAGTTATAGAAAAAGCAAATGCTAAATCGGTTCTTTTCGACAAAAAACACCGGCAAATAAGCCGGCGCTTTTTTAGATAATCAGCCAAAAAAATGGGGTTTTATACAGAATCGACCTCACATAGGTGTAAAAATAAACTTTTGTGTCAGGCCGTCAGCCACCGCAAATACCGTGACCGTCCCATCCGGCTTTTTGTCCACGGACAGCTCCACCTGGGATTGCTGCAAAAACCGGCGAACATACGCTTCAGGGTCCTCTGTTTCCACCTCATCAAAGAAAATATCCCGCATTTGATTGTTGCGGCAAAGATTCGGTATCTCCCGAACCAGCTCATACTGTGCCACGGCTGTCACCTACCTTCTTATCCCCTATTATAGCAACTTAATACGATTTTTCAACAATTGCTTATTTACGAACTTCAAGCCATGTCCTTTATGTCAGCATCTCAATTACAGGCTCCAAAACGCCCTACCCAAAAGCAAAAAAGTCCATCACCATTTGGTGTTGGACTTTTTTGAAATAAGCGACCTATTTTGATACAACCTGCACACCCCACTGACCTTTCGTTAAATGGTACGGGGGATCGTTAAATGGTATACCCTTTTGTTAAAAGGTACGAGGGATCGTTAAAAGGTTTATACCGGCGAACACATAGAACCGTCCCCTGAGCTATCCAGGGGGTTTGTTCATCCCCCTTATTTGGTCAGCTCCTGATACATTTTCATAAGCTCGGCTACACATTCGGTTTCGGTGTTGAGCTTGCCCCAGAAGCCATAGGCTTGCATAACTGCCTTGTCGTTGGCTTGGTGTGCCTTGCGGAGTTCGGGGGGCATGGTCACTTCGTCGTAGAGGTCAGCAAGGCTACAATCGGGGTACAAGGCTCTTGCATCCAGAATAGCTTGCGCGGTTTGCTCAATCTTGGCTTTTTGTGCATCGGTGGGTGCAGGCCAGGGGAAGTTGTTGTAAACCACAGCACCAGAATAGCGGTAATCGCTCTTTAACCGTCCACAAATTGCTCGCATCCATGCCATATGAACATTAGATGTCAAAATACCAAAATGGAATAGGGTCGCATTGGGAACAATGGTTGCGGCATTACTTGCGATGGTTTCAGGAGGTAAGAACCCGATTGGAACATATCGCCTATTTTCAGAGGATGTACTGGGTACCAGCAGATAATTTGTGGTTGGCTGCGAGATAAAGAAGAACAAATGTGGTGTATTAGCTTTCTCTCTTGTAGGTGCTGCACTGCTTTCTTCTCTCATAGCTCGTACAGCTTCGAGACGAGTTTTGAGTTCCTTGCTACTGCGAAGGTCAGAGGGCGATGCATCCTTGAGCCAGAAGCAATACCGTTCCTTTTTGTTGATGAACTCTACTGCACCAGTATAGGGATGGATATACTTCTCAAGCTGCGGTTCACGACTGAGAATTTCAGCTCGTTCTTCTGCTGACAGAATCAGATTGCCACCATCCGACGGCTTGTTACCTAAGAACATCGGTGGCACATCACAAATCGGCTTACTTCTGCTGGTAACAAACACCGTTGGACCATCAATTAAGTAAGGATTGATATTCTCGGCAATCTGTACGCGCTCGTGAGTGTAGATTTGTCTGGGTGCCTTGTTGGGAGCGGTGCTAAATCCGATAATAACACAATGAACATGAGCCTTAGCAGTTGCTTCACTATCCCAACGGAATGTTCTGTAAGCGAAATCAATCTGAACCCCATATTTTGTATAAAGGGTTTCCCACAAAGGCGCTACTTGTTCGCCCTGAGTAATGGAATTGGTGGATACAAAGGCAACCCGAATATCGGTTCCAGCGACATAAGCTGCTGCCTTGTAATACCATGCACCAACATAGTCAATACTGTTAGACAGCTTTATCTTGCCGAAGATGGCAACCGCTTCGGCCTTCTGCTCCTTGGTCATCATGGAAGCACCAATGAACGGCGGGTTGCCCATGATGTAACTAAGCTGCGGCTTGGGAACAACGGTCTCCCAGTCAATCCGCAGGGCATTACCCTCCACGATGTTGGCATAGCTGGTCAGGGGGAGGAAATCCAGGTGCATATGCACGATTTCCTCGGTTTCTTTCATCATTTGGGATTCAGCAATCCAAAGGGCAGTCTTGGCAACGGTCACAGCAAAGTCGTTGATTTCGATACCATAGAACTGTCCAATGCTTACCTGAATGGGGTTGAAGTCAGCAGCATCACCCATGACAATCTGCTCTCCCAGCCGCAGCATGACAGCCTTGTTCTCCAATCTCCGCAGGGAGAGGTAAGTTTCCGTCAGGAAGTTTCCAGAGCCACAGGCGGGGTCCAGGAAGCTCAGGGATGCCAATTTCTTCTGGTAGTCTGCCAGCTTCAAATCCCTTGTTTTCTTTACAGGGATAGCGGCGATCTCGTCAAGCTCGGAAGCCAATGCATCATAGAACAGCGGGTCAATAACCTTATGGATATTTTCGATACTGGTATAGTGCATACCCCCGCTGCGACGGGTCTCAGGGTTCAAGGTGCTTTCAAAAACTGCACCGAAGATGGTGGGAGAAATGCTGCTCCAGTTAAAATCTTCGCTGGCATTGGTCAGCAGCAAGTCAATGATTTCCTCAGTAAAGCGGGGAATAATGATTTCTTCATCGGCAAACAGACCGCCATTAACATAGGGGAATGCTGCCAAATCCTCGTCCATATAGGGGTCTCGGTCAGCTACCTTAGTGTCCAGAACCTTAAACAGATCAATCAATGCCTTTCGGACATTCTTAGCTTGGAAGCTCTTGAGGTAGTCGTGGAACATAGTATGGCTGCCGAAAATGCCAGCATCTTCGGCATACAGGCAGAACACCAACCGAACACAAAGCATATTCAGGCTTTTGAGCTCGGCATCGCTGGCGGGAGAATTATACTGCTGCAACAGGGCATCATAGAGCTTGCCTACAAGCTCACCAGCTTGCAGGGAGATTTCCATTTCTTTCTGGATTCTCTCATTACCCTTGTCTACCAAAAATTGCAGGCGGGTATACTCTTTCTCCAAATCCTCCAGCTTGATAATCTCAGGGGTATCGTTGGGGCGGTTCATATCATGGATATGGAACTCTTTGAAATTGCAGACAACAATCCAGCGGGGATTCATACTATGGGGTAAGTAACCAGCATAGCGACGGGCCTGTCCAAAGGGGGTCAGCATGGAACCGTCGGACTGCTTATAGCCTTTAGTCAGGTCAATATCAGCGCCCTTTTGTTCAATCAGCACATGGGTATCTTTGATATAGCCATCAATAAAGCTGGTATGGTCAAGCTTCACGCGAACCTCAAATTCTATGGCATTGGTCGCCTGTTCTACCCCAAAGACATTCTGGAGCAAGTCAATCCAGAACCGCTGGGTTTCCTGTTTCTCATCGCCGTGGCCTGTCCAGTCCTTTACAAACTGCTTAGCAGCGGCTTTCTGCTGTACCTCTGTCATTGTGTTTCCCTCCGTCAATGAGGATATATTTTGTTTATTCTATCATATTCCAGAGGAAAAATGAAGCCAAATAAAAGAAATACAAATTATTTTTTGAATTTTGGAATATTTTGTAGGGTGCTTTTATAGAATGTAAAAGTGGTAGTTAAATACCATTGCTATTCTTCTTTACTACAAACTACTCACCGAATGATTAGGGTAAACCTTCCTGTCATTCACAAGGTACACTTTCGTGTTCGGTTAAAGGAGAGAATTTTTGTCTGGTTTGAATTTTTAATAGGTGGAATTTAGTCGCTTGCTCAATGACCTTGTCAAAGTCAATTACCGCAATGCGGGGACTATGCTGAGAGTGAGCGAAAAGCAGCATAGTCATATCCCTGAAGGGGGCAGGCCATTTGCGGTCTGCCCTTTTTCATAGCCTTCTTCATGTAAGCGGATGATAACCTTCATTTTCTTTTTCTAATATAGCACTAAAAATGAGTATTTGCAATCATTTGAACAAGTGCGTTGGTATGGCGCCTGTTTGCACACCCCTTTAGCCAGAAATGCACACCCCTCGCCGTGATCTGCACACCCTATGGGAGAAAATGCACACCCTACCGGTAAAAGATGCACACCTCTATGACCTTTCGTTAAATTGTTCATGAACTTCATAAAGAAAAGGCTCTGTGGAGGCTGATTGTCAGTTAGACCACAGAGCCTTTTTAGTGATATTCCGGCTTTGCCGGAGT
>JAZOSG010000089.1:0-5642 GCA_045657005.1 Faecousia sp. | reverse complement strand
GGGGCGTTTCTCGCTTTCAAAAGAACTTGTCATTGCGAACCAGTGCGCACACTGGTGTGGCAATCTGTTCTCTAAATTATTTCAAGGTCAGGCCATCGTGGAAGGCTTGGCCAACTTTTTCGCCCAGGACCAGATAGTGGTGGTTCATGGGATCGTAGGTGATAGGCTGCAGCTTGGAAACATCCACTTTGCTGTTCTCGCCCAGGACGGACTCGTCAGCGGATACATTGACGATTTCGCCCACCAGACGGCAGGTTTCAGGATCGTAAGAGATCAGCTTGCACTCCAAAGCCATAGGCAGTTCATCGATCAGCGGTGCATCCACGAATTCCGACTTAGTGGCGTGGAAGCCTGCCTTGGCGAACTTGTCCGGTTCTTTGCTGCCGGAGACGATGCCCACATAATCACAAGCAGCCATATATTTAGCAGTTGCCATGGACACGGTAAATGCCTTCCGTGCCAGAATGTTTTCCGTGGTCTTGTGGTCGGCACTGACGCAGATAGAGATTTCCGTCTCCTCACTGATGCCACCCCAGGCAGCGTTCATGGCGTTGGGTGTGCCGTCCGTGCCGTAAGTGCCGATGATGTACACCGGCATGGGATAGCACATAGCCTTTGCTCCAAAATTCTTGCGCATAAGTGTTTCCTCCTATTGATTTTCGTATTTTGCATTGTGAGCTGTTAAATCTTCACTCTGCGGATAGCCTGCTCTGAATTTATCTACAAGTTCTTTATCCTTGCTGAAGAATAAGGGCAAAGAGGAATCCCAAGGGACAATCTCAATTGTTGCCAACGGGTGCTGTATGGATATTGGATTGCGCCAGAAACCGCTGTAACCGTCTGCAAGGGGAAGAGGATGTTTTAGAACTTCTTTTAAAGGAATGTCTTTCTTGAAACCGGATAAGACAGCAAAGATCCATTGGACATGAGTTTCGTTCACCAATTGGGTTAATTCTTCGCCACTGATCCAACAGTAACCATTTTTCTTTTCTTCGATAGTTATGGCTGTATCAAAATTGCAGAAACAATCAGTAATTAGCCAGTTATATTCCAGCTGGGCGTTATCGATAGCGTCAAAAAGCTTTGGTAAGTATGTGTAGAATTCCTCGTCCTTTTCGGTGATAGCACCATATATCATATCGTGCTCTCCTTTCGCTTACCACTCTCGGTCTGTACAGATTTCATTCCAACTGTATTCAATGCTTTTTGCGGTTAATTCTAATTGACATTCGGCTTCCATTCCACGATTCTTTTTCCAGACCCAGCATTTGTACAAAGCAGAAATGGAACTGTGAAATTCGCAAAGAAACTCCAACTCATGTCTTCCGTCGTTGATGTGTTTCAAAAAGTCAGCAACTTCCGGTTGAGTCCGCTTACAGATAATTGGCTTTCGAAACAGATATGTTGTTTTATATAGGTTAACAGAATCTATCACACCATCGTCTATTAAACCTACAAAACGGAGCTGTGAAGATCCGGTTTTTAGCGGCCTGTCGTGGTCTATGTGTTTGCTGACAGGTGTAATCCAAAAACCGTCTGGGAAGTTGATAATCAAATCGTTTCCGACGATTTTGATATCGTCCGTTCTGCAATCATGCAGACTAATAGAATCATACGCGTTGATTTCTGTGTATTTCCACATAGACACAACTCCTTTCTGTATCTATTATAATGCAAACAGCATAGTCGTTGCAAGTGGCTCTTTTGCGTGGTATAATAAAGCCAAGAGGTGATAGGCAATGAAGAAAGTGAGAATTACTGCCATTCGCAAGGCATGCTATCCCGATCTGATGGAAAAGTACGAGAACCCCATCCAGCACGCATGCAGCGTGGAGGAAGGGCAGGTCTGGATCGCCAACGGATGGGAAAAGCCGGAGGGCTTTTGCGACAGTGCGTGGGACAGCATTTCTGCTTTTGTGATGGCCCTTGCCCATGGCGGCGGAAACTTCTACGACGGTTGGATGAAAGATCCGAAATCAGCGATGATAAGCTGCAATGACGGCTTCCGCCCGGTGAGCTTTTACATAGAAGCCTTGGAGGAAGACGCATGAAACTGCTGATCAACGCACTGACGAAATTCTTCTGCGGTCTGCTGATGGTAGGGCTGCTGATCTTTCTGCCGGCAGGCACACTGGCATACACCAATGGCTGGCTCTTGATCGGTTTGCTATTTCTGCCTATGCTGATCGCCGGGCTTGTAATGTTCTTCAAATCCCCGGCGTTTCTCGCCAAAAGGCTGGATGCCAAGGAAAAGCAGGCCACGCAAAAAGGTGTTCTTGCTTTTTCCGGAATGATGTTTATTGCAGGCTTCGTTGTGGCGGGTCTGGACTTCCGTTTCGGTTGGTCGAAGATGCCGTCAGCGGCAACCATCATTGCGGCGGTGCTGTTTTTGGCTGCCTATGCTTTGTATGCGGAGGTTATGCGGGAAAACGCATACTTGAGCCGCACCATCAAGGTGGAGGAAGGACAGACAGTGGTTGACACAGGCCTTTACGGTGTCGTCCGGCATCCTATGTATATGGCGACCATATTGCTGTTTTTGATGATCCCGCTGGTTCTTGGCTCTTGGTATGCGCTGATCGTCTTTGCTTTCTATCCGGCAATTATTATCGTTCGGCTGAAGGCTGAAGAAGATCTGCTGACGCGGGAACTTCCCGGCTATGCTGAGTATAAGCAAAGAGTAAAGTACAGAATGATCCCATTCATTTGGTGAGGTGTTATGATGGGTGTTTGGATTTTAATGCTAATGTGCAGTTTGGCGTTTCCTGCAATTATGCTGATTGCGGGCAAGCTGTTTATGAAGGGCATGCCCAATAAAATCAATTGGTGGATAGGTTACCGATCTCCCATGTCCACAAAGAATGAGGATACCTGGCGTTTTGCCCATACGGTTGCCGGGAAGTTTTGGTGGAAGTGGGGCTGGCCGTGCCTTGCCTTATCGGTGATCGGAATGCTGTGTGTTTTGGGACAGCCGGAAAATACCGTGGCCATCGTAGGCCTTTGCATCATGTGTGTGATGACGATTCCGATTTTTGGCGTGCTCCTCCATACAGAAAAGGCGTTACATAAGGCGTTCGACAAAGACGGAAACAGGAGGTAACACAATGATCATCGAAGGGTGTCACGAGGGAAAGCACACGCCAAAGCTATCTGAGGTGAAATGCCCCAAGTGTGGGCAGTGGGTGGATGTGTTTGTGATCATGGGTGGACGGCCCGGACAGACCGGAACACTTGCCAGTGACGAAACATGTACCTGCGGCAATATCCTGCCTGCAGGTAGCTACGAAAGCGATTATGAGCAGTAACAGCGCCCGGAATTGATAAACCAATTCCGTTCGCTTTATCTATTGGATAATGAAACAGATGACAAAAAGCGCTTGCTGTGCTACAATAAATATATCCCCCAGGGGGGATATAAAAATGCATAGTAAAAGGTTGCCGGATCTTTATGAAAACGAAAAATATCGCAACATTTTTTGCGATTTTGGCGGCTGCACTGTATGCGATCAATATTCCGCTGAGTAAGGTGCTGCTGCAATTTGTGCAGCCGACGATGATGGCGGCATTACTTTATTTGGGTGCCGGTATTGGACTATTCTTCTATGGTGCACACACAAAGGAAAAAGGGGAGAAGTTGACAAAAGCGGAGCTGCCCTATACCATTGGGATGATCGTTCTGGATATCGCTGCACCGATCCTTTTGATGCTGGGCTTGCAGCATACCAATTCCGCCAATGCATCGCTTCTGAACAATTTTGAGATCGTCGCCACCTCCCTGATCGCGTTTTTTCTGTTTCGGGAAAAACTGTCAAAGCGTTTGGTCGTCGCTATCTTACTTGTTACAGTTGCCAGTGTTACCCTAAGCTTTGAGGGGATGGGCAGTTTTCGGTTCAATACAGGTTCCTTGCTGGTGCTGGGTGCGGCGTGCTGTTGGGGCTTGGAAAACAACTGTACCCGGATGCTCAGCAACAAATCCTCTGTGCAGGTTACTACCATCAAGGGGATTTTCTCCGGCCTTGGCAGTTTGATCGTGGCACTGATCGTAGGGGAGCAGATCCCCGGCATTATTTGGGTTTTCGCTGTGATGATTTTGGGTTTTGTTGCTTATGGTCTCAGCATCAATTTCTATATCAAGGCACAAAAAGATCTGGGCGCAGCGAAAACCAGTGCTTATTATTCTATTGCGCCCTTCCTTGGGGTTCTGTTTGGCGTGCTGCTGCTTCAGGAAAGACCGGGCATAAGGTTTTATATTGGGCTCGCTATTATGGTCGGGGCAACGGTGCTGATGGTAAAAGACACCATTTCTTTGCAGCACACCCACGAGCATAGCCATAGTCATACACACGAACACGCTCACGGTGATCTGATACATTCCCATGAACACTGCCATATCCACAGCCACACACATATCCACGGTGAGGACGAAGCAACCCATGGGCATACCCATAGCACCATTGAGGGACACAACCACAGTCATAATGATTAAAGACAGCAGGTTCAGAAATCTTCCGAACCTGCTGTCTTTATAATCAGCTGTCTTGCCATACAGCAATTTTGCCTGTGTGCGGTACTGGTCTATCTTCTTAGGGTCAGATCCTTCAAAAATCCATATGGTTGGCCTCTTTATATTACTCTGTGAAAGTATATCTTACAAAGTTGCCGTTGCCGTCACCGGTGGTGATAACGGTATCGCCACTGGCGTTTTCTGAAATGTCCAGGATGGGAAATCTGCCGTTTTCCTTCACATAAGCTTCGGGGCTGTCTGCCTCGACTTCGATCAGCTCTTTCTTGGCATGCTGCTCACCGCCGCAGGAATTGATATCTTCCATAAAAACTTCGTATTCGTTCATGTTGGTATCTCCTTATCCTAGATCACAGTAACAATATCATCCAGCGCCCGATACTGGCTGTGCAGCGGCAGGGGCTTTGCGTCGTCAGCAGGATAACCCATTGGCAGCAGTGCGGACACGATCACATTCTCCGGCAGCCCCAGAATTTCGGACACCCTATCTGCATTAAAATAGCCTACCCAGCAGGAACCGATGCCCAGTTCTGCGGCTTCCAGCATCATGTGGGTGCAGACAATGGCGGCATCCGTCTCGCCGGATTCATAGCCGGGCTGCAGCTTATTCTTCCAGTCCCGGTTACGGTCGTAGCAGACCACTAGGATCACAGGGGCATCAAAGGTGCAGCGGCATACGGATCCAAGCTTTTTTCTTGCGTCCTCACTCTGGGCAATATAGATCTTCTGGGGTTGGTTGTTGCAGGCGGTGGGTGCAACATGCCCTGCCTCCAAAATTCGGTTCATATGTTCCTCCCGGATGGGCTGATTCTTAAAAGAACGAACAGAATAACGCGCCTTGGCAAGTTCTAAAAATGTCATATAAACAACCTCCTTAGCTTTCTATCATTATAGCACGGATTTGAGGGGGTGGCAATCAAAAGTCATAAATGCTTTTGGCAAATTATGTATATTCCATAGAAAAACTTGGCAGAATAATCCTATCACGATGAAGGGAGTGGTGTGCTTGTTCAAGCACGAAAAACAGTTATTTCATCCGGTAGGCGTGGAGCGACCCAATCCCCAGTATGCGGCATTGCTGCAGGAGCAGCTGGGCGGTGGCAACGGTGAACTGAAGGCA
>JAZOSG010000088.1:0-2076 GCA_045657005.1 Faecousia sp. | reverse complement strand
CGCTAGGAGAAGGTCTGGTACTCTGGTGCTTACTGTCAGCGTTCTGCCCGCATTCCTCATCCGTCAAAAATCAGAGATTTTTGACACCTTCCCCCCGGGGGAAGGCATTAGGGGGTGCAGCCAGTAATTTGAAACAGCTCGATAAACTGGAATTTAGCAATGAAAGCGGACAGGTGACCCTGTCCGCTTTTTCTATCAGCACAGCTTTGCGCCGGCAGGGATGGCATCGTCCACCATCAGAAGATGCAACTTCTCCTCGCCCTTCTCGGTGTGGACAGCAGAGATCAGCATACCGCAGCTCTCCTTGCCCATCATCTTCCGGGGCGGCAGGTTGGTGATCGCCACCAGGGTCTTGCCCACCAGCTCCTCAGGCTTGTAGTACTTGGCAATGCCGGACAGGATCTGCCGGTCGTTGCCGGTGCCGTCGTCCAGCGTAAAGCACAGTAGCTTGTCAGACTTTTTCACCGGCTGGCAGTCCTTAACCTTCACCGCGCGGAAATCGCTCTTGCAGAAGGTATCAAAGTCCACATTCTCTTCGGCGTAGGGTTCGATCTCAATATCAGACTTGGGTTTGCTCAGCTCTTCCAAAGCAGCCAGCTCCTTTTCCATATCGATTCTGGGGAACAGGGCAGCACCTGCTACCGTCTGTACATCCCGGGGCAGAACACCGTAATGGGCCAAGGTGTCCCAGCTCAGATCCGCACCGCCCAGACGCTTGGCGATCTCGGCAGAGGTATCGGGCATGAAGGGGGTCAGCAGACCGGCGCAGATCCGCACCGTTTCCAGAAGATTATACAGCACGCAGGCAAGTCTGGGTTTGTTCGCCTCGTCCTTTGCCAGCACCCAGGGTGCGTTCTCATCAATATATTTATTGGCACGGGAAATGACCTTGAACACTTCTGCCAGGGCGTTCTGGAATGCATAGTGCTCCATCTGCTCCTCGTACTTACCGCGCAGGTCAGATGCCATTGCGATTAACTCCCCGTCCATCTGCTCGTCTTGCTTCTGCTCGGCGGGCAGCTTCTGCCCAAAGTACTTCTGCGCCATGGCCACAGTCCGGGAGACCAGGTTGCCCAGATCGTTGGCAAGGTCTGTGTTGATGGTGGAGATCAGCAGCTCGTTGGAGAAATTGCCGTCAGAGCCAAAGGGGAAGGACCGCAGCAGGAAGAAACGCAGGGCATCCACGCCGAACCGCTCGGCAAGGATATAGGGGTCAACCACATTGCCCTTGGACTTGCTCATCTTGCCGCCGTCCAGCAGCAGCCAGCCGTGACCGAATACCTTCTTGGGCAGGGGCAGATCAAGGCTCATCAGCATGGCGGGCCAGATGATGGAATGGAATCTTACGATCTCCTTGCCCACAAAATGGACATCGGCAGGCCAGAAATCCGCAAGATCCTGATATTTGTCATTTTCAAAGCCCAGCGCTGTCATGTAGTTGAACAGCGCGTCGATCCAAACATAGACCACATGGCCGGGATCAAAATCCACCGGCACGCCCCAGGTAAAGCTGGTGCGGCTGACACACAGATCCTCAAGACCGGGCTTGATGAAGTTGTTGACCATCTCGTGGACGCGGCTGCGGGGCTCCAGGAAATCGGTGTTTTCCAAAAGATCCTGGATCCGGTCAGCGTACTTGCTCAGCCGGAAGAAGTATGCCTCCTCCTCAGCATCCTGCACTTCTCTGCCGCAGTCAGGGCATTTGCCGTCCACCAGCTGGCTTTCTGTCCAGAAGCTTTCGCAGGGCTTGCAGTACTTGCCGGTATACTTACCCTTGTAGATGTCGCCGTTTTCGTACATCTTCTTAAAGATCTTCTGGATGGATGCCACATGGTAATCGTCGGTGGTGCGGATGAAGCGGTCGTTGGAAATGTTCATCAGCTCCCACAGGTCCAGCACACCGCCCTGACCCAGCACGATGTTATCCACATATTCCTGGGGTGTCACACCGGCCTCCTTGGCCTTATCCTCGATCTTCTGACCGTGCTCGTCTGTGCCGGTGAGAAACAGCACATCGTAGCCCTGCAGCCGCTTGAACCGAGCCATGGCATCCGTTGCCACGGTGCAGTAAGTATG
>JAZOSG010000087.1:0-14083 GCA_045657005.1 Faecousia sp. | reverse complement strand
ACTGGGCCGAGCTTGCCGATGACTTTGACTGCTATTACTTCATGGCCGACCTGCACACTCTCACCGTGCGCCAGGACCCCAAGGAGCTGCGCCGCCGCTCTACCGAGCAGCTGGCCCAGTACATCGCCTGCGACCTTGACCCTGAGAAGAACACCCTCTTTATCCAGAGCCATGTGCATGAGCATGCGGAGCTGGGCTGGATTCTCAACTGCTACACCATGTTCGGCGAGCTGAGCCGTATGACCCAGTTTAAAGATAAGTCTGCTAAAAATGCTGATAATATCAACGCCGGACTGTTTACTTACCCCAGCTTGATGGCAGGCGACATTTTGCTGTACCAGCCGGATCTTGTCCCTGTGGGTGAGGATCAGAAGCAGCATGTAGAGCTGACCCATGTGATCGCCCGCCGCTTCAATGGCATCTACGGCGATGTGTTCAAGATCCCCGAGCCCTTTGTTCCCAAGGTCGGCGCCCGGATCATGAGTCTGACCAACCCCACTGCCAAGATGTCCAAGTCCGAAAATGAGGACACCGGCAGAGTGTTGCTTATGGATCCTCCCGAGGTGGTTATGAAGCAGTTCAAGCGTGCCATCACCGATTCTGACACGGAAAACTGCGTCCGCTATGACAAGGAGAACAAGCCCGGCGTTGCCAACCTGATGACCATTTATTCCGCGGTCACCGGCAAGACCTTTGATGAGATCGAAGCGGAATTCGCCGGTCAGGGATATGGCAAATTTAAGCCTGTGGTTGGTGAAGCGGTGGTTGAGCACCTGCGTCCCATCCGGGAAGAGTCCCTGCGTCTGATGAAGGATAAGGCGTATTTGGAAAGCGTCTACCGTGCCGGTGCGGAAAAAGCAAGTTATGTGGCGGAAAAGACCCTTCGTAAGGTTTATAAGAAAGTTGGCTTCCTTGCAAAGTAAATATAGTGAAACGCCCCCTTGGTGCAGTAAAAATCCTGCACCGGGGGCGTGTTTTATTTTGACGGTGCGTGGCCGAACAGCTTTATATAGCTGCGGTAAAAAGCAGTGTAATCGTTAAAACCACACTCTCTGTATATGTGCGTTGGCGACTTTCCCTGTGCCAGCAGGCTTTGGGCAGCATGCAGACGCTTTTCTGTGATGTATTTTAGAGGAGTGGTTTTCATCTCGTGCTTGAACATCCGGAATAAATACCCTTTGCTGACAAAAAGCTTGTCCGCTACCTCGTCAATGGTTTTTATGGTAAAGAGATTTTCGTTGATCTCTTCCAGAGCCCGGCTGATCAGGGGATGGATATTCTCCGGCAGGATATTGTTTTTCTCGGTGTCGGCAAGACTGATGTTGTAGATCAGTTCCTTCAGCAGCAGTGTGATCACATCCTGTAGCTGCTCATCAGGCAGACGCCTCCGGTAGTAGGCAAGCTTTCGGAATATCTCGGCAATGATCGGATTATGCCGGCAGTTCAGCACATCCAGATCCGGGGGGATCAGGTCAATATTATCAAACATATGCGGACTGAAAAAGATGTCATACCGTTCATAAGGCGTACCGGGCTGTATCTCAATGTAGTGGTAATTATTTGGTCTGACGATCACCAGGTCGCCCTTTTTTGGCGTATAAACGCGGTTTTCTATCCCGTGAACGATGTCGCCGCTCAGGATATACAGCAGCTCGTACTCACTGTGAACATGGTTCCAGTGGTTAGTACGGGGTTCGTCCTTGATCATGTAGTTAACGGATAGACCATCCAGCTGGATATCAAACATGCTTTTTTGCATGGGATCACCCCCAAAAACGATTATAGCACAGTTGGTCACGATTTGCAATCAAAATTGATTTCGATTGTCTATGTACTTTAGTTTGGTGATAAATTATACTAAAACCAGAAAGCATTTGGCGGTTTTAAGCGATCATATTTATCAACAGCATGACTGCTTTTAGAGTAAATGCTGGAAAACCGGACTTTCTTGATTGACAAAAATGCACTGGGCGTAAACCGGTACTGTCTGTCGATCAAAAAACAGCGGGAGGAGTTTTTCTATGAAGAAAGAAATCAACAGGAAGAGCAAGCTTTGGATATGGCTGGCGGTGGGCATCGTTGCGGTGCTGGCAGTCATTGGGGTGATCCTTGCCCTTCTGCTGCCCGGTGGGCAAAGCGGTCCCACTACCACCGGCGGCAAAGCGGAGCTTTACTGGAATGTGGACAGACTGGTCTACATGGAGAATGCAAAGGTAGAGGGCTTTTCTGAGCGTACCGCTGCCGAGGACGGCAATTATTACATAACCTTTGCTTATGAGGGGCAGCAGGTAGAGCTGCAGATCATCGACAAGCAGCTCGTTAACATCATTGACAATATGGATGTGATGGGCCTTGTATTCGATGCTGATGGTGTCGTCATCGATGCGGTCGATCCCACCACCATCGCCACCGAAACGGCAAAGGGTGCCTTTGTCCAGAAGGTAGAGGATGGCTGCATTACCGTCAATACCTCCCAGGCAATGAACGGTATGACCATCGAGCTGCCCATTACAGAAAACACCGATATCTACGATGTTACACCCACAGCGGAGCTGGTGGGTCAGATTGGCGAGCCGCAGATCATGGATCAGATCATTGCCTACGCCGACGAAAACGGTGAGATAACACATATCTATATTACTGCCCATCCTGTGGACGCAGGCATCTATTGGCGTGTGAAGCAGATGTACGATTCCGAAAAAGGAAGCACCACCCGGGAGCCTGATGAAAACGGTGTCTACACCATCCAGTTTGCCCATAACGGCGAATTGGTGGATGTAAAGTGTAAGAGTAAGGAAATCGTCACCAATATTGACTCTAAGGCGCTTTTGCAGGGCCAGTTTGCCTGCCTGTTTGATGAGGAGGGCTACCTGATCGAGTGCGTCAATGTGGCACTTTCCCTCAGAGGCACCTATTTGGCAACGGATTATCATGTCACTGCTATCGAGGGGGATACATACACCCTGACAAAACTGTCCTCCGGCAACGAGCAGGGCAGGTCTATGTCTATCACGTTGGCAGAAAACTGTGAAATTTTTAATTGCTGCCAGTGGGAGTGCTTCGGGCACAATTGCGGTGAGTACACCGATCATTTGAACCTTTATGACCGGGTCAATGTCTACGCCAACCTGGACGGCGAAGCCATCATGATCTTCGTCACCCGGCGTATGATCCATGATGAGAATTTGGATCTCTACTTTAACTATGACCGCCAGTACGGCGGCGATGCTACCGGTACCATGCGCAAGCCGGTAGGCGGCTACTATATTTTTGAGATGCTGCTGGACGGCAAGCTTAAGACCGTCCGGGTCAAGGACAAGGCAATGGCGGATGCCATCGATAAGCCCTACAACAAGAGCCTTGGTCTGGTGGTCGAGGGCGATATCGTCACAAAGGTCTATAATCCCAGCTGCGTGGTGGGCGGTGCTAACTACGCCAACGAGATCCCCGTTGCCGTGCTCAGCGGACCTATGGTCACCTTCAACTATACCAATGGCACCGTCCGTAACTTTGTTATGAGCGGTGACTGCAAGGTCTATAATGCCATTACCGGCGAGTATGGCAAGAAGGTGGGCGGCGAAATGACCCTGCAGCAGGGCGATGTGGTCGTTGCCTTTACAGACTACAAGGATGAATTGGCTCTGGTATATGTAGTATCCCGTCCTGTAGAGGGTGCAAAGGTTTACTACAACCTGTCCCGCAGATATGATTCTACCAAGCGTGAAACCACCCGTGAGCCAAATGCCGACGGCTACTATGAGTTCCAGTTTGCCTGTGAGGGCAAGCAGGTCACAGGCAAGACAAAGAGTAAGGGCATGGCGACCTTTATTGATTCCCAGTCTGCACCTGTCGTGGGACTGAAGATCAACAGCAGCGGCATCATCACCAACGCCTATTTTGTGACAGCCGCGCTGAAGAACGCCACGAAGGTCTGTAACTACCACTATGTTAAGGACCTGAACAACAAGGAAAAAACCTTCGGCACTTACTACATTATTGATAATGTGCGGACCGATTCCACCGCTGTCCAGAAGATCGCCGATAACTGCATTATCTACAATGTCAGCACTTCCTTTGAAAACTTCCGGGGCGAAAAGGGAACGCTGAAAAACGGTGACCAGATCCAGGGCATCAAGGATTCCAAGACCGGCGAGGTCATCATGATCTTCATTATGCAGCGCGATCCTACCTACGGTTTTGAGAGCTATAAGGCAGGCTGCTCTCACTGCGGTAAGACCGTGACCTGGCAGCCTTACGGCGGTAATATCGCCCAGGCAGACGGTCACTATTATGCCTGCGGCAATTTCACCCTCAAGCAAGGTAACGCAGGCGTAAAGGACGATGGCAAGCTCTTCGATATCGTCCTGGACCTGAAGGGCCACTCTATCACAAGCACGGCAAGAGCCTTCCTGGTCTACGATAAGCTGACCATTCTGGACAGCAAGGGCGGCGGCAAGGTGGCAGGCACCACACCCTCCGGTGATCAGGCTACCATCGGCAGCACTATCATGGTCATGGAGGGCGGCGAGCTGAACCTGATGGGCGGCACCCTGACCCTGTCTGAGAAGTCTACAAAGTTTGGTACGCTTGGCGGTGTCGTGTATGTGCAGCCCAAGGCAACCATGAATATGTCCGGTGGCAGCATCACCGGCGGTACCTCCGACAATGGCGGTAATGTTTATATTGGCGGCACCTTCAATCTGTCCGGTGGCACGATTTCCGGAGGCAATGCACCTCTGGGTCAGAATATCTCCATGGCCGGCACCGGTACATTGAACATTTCCGGCGGCACTGTTGACGGCGGCATCTATATGGGCAACGGCGCACTGACCCTGTCCGGTAAGCCTGTCATCGGCGGCACCGGTCTGGCGGTTACTCCCGGCAAGCAGATATCTGTTAAGGGACTGACCAAGGGCGCTTCTGTGGTCATCACCGGAAGCGGTGTCTTTACCGAGGTACTGTCGGATCCGGGAAGCTACCTGGCATATTTCAAGGCAAATACAGAGGGTGACAGCATCTTTGTCGACGGAAAGGCGCTGAATTACTATAAAAAACCTGCTGACTATAACAGCGTGGACAATGGAAACCTCAAGTTTGCTGCAGGTACTACCAATGCCTACTGCCCTGTCTGCGAAAAGACTGTCACCTGGACAGCGCTGACAGCGGAAAAGATGACCCTTGGTACAGGTCACTACTATCTGGCAAAGGATCTGAACTATGCCGGTGATAAAGATGCAAATGATTTCTTCTTGACAGCACCCGGTACCGGAAAGACTGCTTGCCTGCACCTGAACGGTCACAGCATTTCCTGCGCCAATAATCGAGTGGTCCAGGGCAGTACAGGCGTGCTGAACATCCTGGGCAACGGCACAGTCAGCGGCGGCTGGAAGACGGGTGGCTGGGTCACAGGCGGTACGGTCGGTATCAACACCAGCGGTGCCAGCGGTACGATCAACCTGATCGGCGGTACCTATGTGACTACTGATGCCAATACCCCCGTTCTTGCCATCACCGATAACGGCGGTACGATCAGTGTGTATAACGGTGCGACAGTCCGTGGCTCCGGTAGCGGCTCTGTTGTCCATATCGGTAAGGCGACTCTGGTTAACGCAAACTTCAATGTATTTGGCGGCACTATTGAGGGCGGCGTGATCAATATGGCAGGTGCCCAGAATGACAAGGGCAATACCGCAAATCTGACCATTGCCGGTGGCAAGATCCCCGGCGGTGTGATCGTCGGCGCTAATAGCCAAATCGTCTTGCAGGGCAGCCCGGTAGTAGGCGAAATGAACATTCCCAGGGATGTCTTGATCGACGCGGCAGCACTGACCCAGGGAGCGAATATTACCGTTTATGCAAACGGTATCTTTACAAAGAAACTGACAGATGCGGAAACGGTAAAGGCTTTCTTTACACCTGTTTCCTCTGATGATGAGATCGTTGCACGAGATGGCGTGCTGGTCTATTCTGCGAAGAAGCCTGCAGGCGGTCTGGAGCTGGACGAGAACGGCTACGGCATGTGCGATCACTGCGGCGAAAGCGTCCTGTGGACAGCAGTTGCCGGCGGTCTGGGCACTATCACCGACACCTCCGTGCATCACCACTATTACTTGTCCGGCGATCTGAAGCTTGCCTCCGGTGCACTGATGTCTGTTAATGGCAAGGCAAATGTCTGCCTGCACCTGAACGGCTACACCGTTACTCAGAAGGGCTGGATCAATGTGATCCAGGGAACGCTGAGCATTCTGAACGGCAATGCCACCACCGGCGGCATTATCGGTAATCACGATACCTACAACACCTTCAATGTCTCCTGGGGCACGCTGAATATCTATGGCGGTACCTACAGCTATGCAGGCTCCGGTGATCTGAGTACCATCCAGCTGGGGCAGACCAGTTCCAAGCTGAACCTGTACGGCGGTAAGATCAATAGTGGCATCGATGTGAACAAGGGCGTGCTGACCCTGTCCAAGACAGCAACCGTTACCGGTGCTGAGAATGAGTTGACCGATAACATTTATGTGGCGGCGGCAGGTAAGCTGGTAGTCAAGTCCGACTACGAGGGTATTGCAAGTGTTAAGTTTGAAAGCGCGCTGACAGACAATGCGGTCCCCGAAGCCAATGGTGCCAGCGAGGGCGCGTTCGCCGGTAAGCTGTACCTGGAGACTGAGAATTCTCCCGAGATCTTTGGTGAGGGCACTAAGCTGGTGCTTAAGACCGATGACAGTGGGGAGGAAGATGACGGCGACGATGATGGTGAGGAAGAAAAACCCACAGGTGTTCTGGAATTAGACGAGAACGGCTATGCAATGTGCGACCACTGTGGTGAAAGCGTCCAGTGGACGGCAGTCACCGGCGGTTTGGGTACGGTGAATGACACCTCCGTGCATCACCACTATTATCTGACCGGTAACATGACCCTGAGCGCAGGAAGTCTCATGCTTGTCAATGGCAAGGCAAATGTCTGCCTGCACTTAAATGGCTACACCGTTACCCAGAAGGGCTGGATCAATGTGATCCAGGGAACGCTGAGTATTCTGAACGGTAATGCTGAGACCGGCGGCATCATCGGTACCCACGATACCTACAATACCTTCAACATTTCCTGGGGTACGCTGAATATCTACGGCGGTACTTACAGCTATGCAGGCTCCGGTGATCTGAGTACCATCCAGATGGGTCAGACCAGTTCTAAGTTGAACCTCTACGGCGGCAAGGTTGGCGGGGGTAGCGATGTAAACAAGGGCGGACTGGCCCTGTCCAAGACAGCAACCGTTACCGGTGCTGAGAATGAGTTGACCGATAACATTTATGTGGCTGCGGCGGGTAAGCTGATAGTCAAGTCTGACTACGAAGGCATTGCAAGCGTTAAGTTTGAAAGCGTGCTGGCAGACAATGCTGTTCCTGAAGCTAACGGTGCAAGCGAGGGCGCGTTCGCCGGCAAGCTGTATCTGGAAACTGAGACCAAACCCCAGATCGTTGGTGAGGGCACATTCCTTGTGATCGTTCCGGTGGTAGGGTACGAGCTGGAGCTGGACGAGAATGGCTACGGTATGTGCCAGCACTGTAACCAGAGCGTCCAGTGGACGGCAGTTACCGGTGGCTTAAGCACTATCACTGACACTACCAAGCACCATCACTACTACCTTACAGGAAATTTGACCTTTGGCTTTGGCTTCTTTAACGTGAACAGTAAGGCAAATGTTTGCCTGCACCTGAACAACTTCACGGTTACCCAGAAGGGCTGGATCAATGTGATCCAGGGAACTTTGAGCGTGATGGACGGCACTGCCGGTACCGGCGGTATCATCGGCAACAGCGATAGCTCCAATACTTTCAATGTCTCCTGGGGCACGCTGAACATCTATGCCGGCAACTACAGCTACGCAGGCTCCGGTAATCTGAGTACCATCCAGATGGGCCAGACCTCCTCTAAGCTGAATGTATACGGCGGTAAGGTCGTCGGCGGCATCGATGTAAACAAGGGAACTCTGACCATCGGCGGTAATGCTATCATTGCTGGTTTAGAGGGTGAGCTGACCGATAACATTTATATCGCCGCAACAGGCAAGCTGGTAGTTAAGGCTGACTATGCAGGCGTTGCAAGTGTTGCATTTGAGAGCCTGACCGATAATACCATTTCCGATACCAACGGTATCTGTGAAGATGTCTTTACCGGCAAGCTCTACCTGGAGATCGCGGGTACACCTGCGATCACCGGCGAGAATGGTTTGTTGAAAGTAGCAGCCGCTGAATAACACCTATCTCCTTCCTTTTCCATATCCGTGGGCAGGTTCCACCACTTGCCCCGGATGTGGGACGAAGAATTACCCCCCTTGAGCATTACGCTCAAGGGGGTTGTGTGTCTTGCAGCATCAGTGCAGGGTCTTGCTCAGATGCTCCGACGGAAGCGTCTGGGTGTACTTTTTAAATACATTGATAAAGTAGGATTCGCTTTCAAAACCGCAAAGATTTGCCACATCCTTGATTTTGTATTGTCCGGTCTGCAGCAGCTCTTTGGCGTACTCGCAACGGATCAAATTAATGTATTTTGTCAGGGTCGTGCCCGTAAACTGCTTGAATTCACGCATGAAGTGGTACTGACTCAGGCCGACAGCGGTTGAGATCTCTTCAACAGACAGCTTTTGGCTGATGTTTCTTTTAATGTATTGGATCGCGGAGCGGATGTATTTCTGAGAGGATTCATTTGCAGGCACCTGTACTGATTGCGGACAGCTGTAACTGCGACACAGCAGCAGCAAAATATCCAGCACCGCAAGCTTGACAGCAGCTTGCATAAACGGCTTTTCGGCGCTGAGCTCCTCAATGAGCCGCTGAAACAGCACCTGGAATCGTTCGTCATGGATCCATTCGGTAAAATGCAGCTTGCTGATGTTGATGCCGTGATACCGGCAAAAGGAATTGTCGATGATCAGACAGACATATTTCATAGGCGCGCCGGAGACCACTTGGTGCACGGCATAGGAGTTAATGACGATCAGGTCTCCCGGTGCAGTGTTGTACTGCTTGCTTTCGTACTCCACATACCCTTTCCCATCCAAAAAGTAAAGCAGCTCTATATTCTCATGGAAATTGCAAATACGCCTGCCACAGGTCAGATCCAAGTGGTAAATAAACGGGAGTTCCTGTTGGATAAGGACGTGAGGCTCAAATATGGTGTTGTCAGAATTGCGCAGAATTTTGTTATCCATAGCAGAATATCCTATTGTTTATTTTTATCGTATTATATATACTTGAATTGCAAAAATCAACAAATAAATTTCAGTGTATTCAATCGAGGTGTGACAATGATCAACATTATTCCCCGTGTAAAACTACTGGAAGAAACAGATGGCTTTCTGAAAAAAATAGCAGTAAATTGCAATCAGATTTTGCTTGAGAGCCGGTTGACGGCTGCTGTGGCAAAGCTGCCCAATGCCAAAGACGGCGCAAATCTGGAAATTATTGTAACCGGTGATTCCGGCGAGGAATATGAGCTTTGGATCGAGACTGACAGCATCCGGATCGAAGCACCCGGTCCTGCAGGCGCGTTCTACGGGATCCAGACCCTGCGGCAGATCTTCAAGCACGACCGCGTTCCTTGCCTGCATATCAAGGATGCGCCGGATTTTGCCCATCGCGGCTTTTATCATGATGTGACCCGCGGCAAAGTGCCGACTCTTGCGTCAGTAAAAGAGCTGATCGATAATATGGCATATTATAAGCTTAATTCTCTGCAGCTGTATGTGGAGCATACCTGTGAATTTGAGCAGTGCAGGGATCTGATCGGTTCTACCGGATATCTGACCAAGGACGAGATCCGGCAGATCGATGTATACTGCCGTGAGAACTTCATTGACTGCATTCCGTCCCTTTCCACCTTTGGTCATCTGTACGAGCTTTTGCAGCAGGAGCAGTACCACCATCTGCGTGTCTTGAAGGATTATGAGCCTATGGCGAATTTTTGGCGTGCCAGAATGATCCACCATACCATCGATCCCCGGAACCCGGAAAGCATAGAGCTTGTGAAGAGCTTGATCGATCAATATATGCCGCTGTTTTCCAGCGAGTATTTTAATATCTGCTGTGATGAGACGTTTGATCTTAAGACCCTTAGTGATCTGCCGGAAGAGGTGGGTAAGCTTTATGTGGATTTTGTTAAGAAGATCATTGCCCATGTAAAGTCCAAGGGCAAAAAGGTCATGATGTGGGGCGATATACTGCTGCAGCACCCGGAGACTATCGAGGATCTTCCTGAGGATACCTGCTATTTGAATTGGTTTTACCGGATGGATCCACCGGAGGATACGGTCATCCGCTTTGCCCAGTCCGGCAGACCCCAGATCGTCTGCCCTGGCACGACTACCTGGAACCGTTTCTGCGAGAATGTGGACATTGAGGAGAATAATATTTGCTTGATGGCAGAGTATGGACATAAGCACGGAGCAGTTGGTGTTCTCAATACCAACTGGGGCGACTGGGGCAATCCCTGTAGCATCGAGCTTGCTATGTACGGCATGCTTCTGGGTGCGGAAAAAGCCTGGTCTGTCAGCACCCAGCCAGGTGAGGATTTTTACCGCGGTGTAAACTTCCACCTGTATGAAAATGCCAACGGCGTGCAGTACCTGAAGGAGCTGAGCCGATTGCAGGACCAGGTGATCTGGCGTAATTTCTGCCAGAACTACTTCCTGGACAGATTTGGTACCGGAGAGGAATTCCCTTCAGCCTTTGAAGGCGATATTAAGGAATTCCAGACAGCCTGTGTTGACCTGGTGAACAGAATAGCCGCGGAATCCGGCTTCAGCCGGGAATACCGACAGGAGATGCTCCTTGCGGTGCAGGGCGTATGCTTGATGGCAGAGCTGTATTGCGCGCACCTGGGTGGCTGCCCTGACAGAACTATTGATACAGAGCAGTGGCTGGAAGCCTACCGCGCCAAATGGATGCAGAAGAACAAAGAAAGTGAGCTGCGCAATATCGAGGAGATGTTCCGTTATTGCCAGCAGAACTGGAAGTAAAAAACACCGACCACGGCAAAGACAGTGGTCGGTGCGTTTATTTGGACGGTGGATGTCCAAATGCTTTTACATAGTTGCGGTAGAAGGTGGTGTAGTCGTTAAAGCCGCACAAGGTGTAGACCTTAGTGGGGGATTTGCCCTGCAGGATCATATCCTGGGCAGCGGTCAGTCTTTTCTCGGTAATATAGCGCAGGGGAGTGGTATTTAGCTCCTGTTTAAAAATACGGTACAGATACCCTCTGGTTACGAATAGCTTTTCGGCGATCTCGTCTACATTGTTAATGGCAAACAGATTAGCGTTGATATATTCCAACGCGGCACTGGTCAGTGGATGCGCCTTGTCTGGGTAGGACTGGTTGTGTTTGGCGTTTGCATATCCCAAATTATACAGGATCTCCCGGATCAAGAGCGTGACGATATCTCTTAACTCATCCGTATGGACGCAATTATAATAGTAATCCAGTTTCTGAAACAGCTCGGTGATCATGGGGATCTTTTGGCAGTTTACGATCTCGGTATCCTCAGGCCAGTAATGCATATTGTCTATACCCAACCCCACAGGGTCGAATACGATTACAAAATGCTCATATAGGGCAGAAGAGTCTATCGTGATGCAGTGATGGCTATTTGCCTTTATAAGAACCAGATCCCGGTTTTTCAGTTTATATTTGCGATCGTCGATGATCTGTGTGATATCACCGCTGTGAAGATAATACAGTTCATAGCGCTCGTGCGAATGAAAGCGTTCTTTTTCAAAGCCGCGTACATCGGGACTGGCTTTTACTACATGATCAAAATATAATTCATTCCAGTATTTGCTGTAGCCTTTGTAGAATTTCTTTTGCATGCCGATCCCTCCTAGAATGAGCATACCACATTAGTGTACAAAATGCAATATTAAAAAGCGTAATTTTGCTATGTACTTTGTTTGTAGGATGAATTAAACTAAATTCAGCAAAGTATTAACCATTCCTGCTGTGGATTCTGAATAGGATTCCGGGAAATCGGAACGATTTTATTCGGAAAGATTTGGTAAATTGTATACTTAAATGTATTATGGAAATGGAAGCTGAAAGGAGAAAACCATGAAACAGGAAAGTAGGAAGAACAAAAAGTGGATCTGGCTGGTTGCCGGATTGGCAACCCTGCTTGTGGTAGTTGGCGTTGTGCTCGCACTCGTCCTGCCGGGGCAGAAGGGGCCTGATTCCGAAGGTGTGGCTGCAGAGCTCTATTGGAATGTAGATAGACTGCAGTACACTGAAAACGCGGAAATCGAGGGCAGCTCTGACCGGACTGCCGCCGAGGATGGCAACTACTATATCCGCTATGCTTACAAGGGTCAGCAGATGGATCTGCAGATCGTGGATAAGCAGCTGGTCAACTGGCTCGACCAGAGAGATCTGGTTGGACTGATCTTTGACAGCAGCGGCGTTGTTGTAGACGCTGTTGAGCCGGAAGAGGTTGCTACTAAGTCTTATCAGAGCAACTATGTCCGCGCTATCAATGGCAATGAGATCACGATCAACTCTTCCTCGGCCATGAACGGTATGGAATCTGTCATTGTTCTGACAGAGAATACCGGTGTCTACGATGTAGATCGTAAAGCCGAGGTCGTTGGCGCTAGTGCAGAGCTGGGGATTCTGGATCAGATCCTTGTGTATTCCAACGCTGAGGGCGAAGTGACTCATGTCTACATAACCGAGCGCTGCCCCAATGCGGGTATCTATTGGCGCTTGGAGCGCATGTGGGACAGCACAAAGGGCATGACCACCCGTGTGCCTGATGAGAACGGTGTCTATACGATTGCCTTTGCCCATGAGGGTGAGCATGTTGAGCTGAAGACCAAGAGCCTTGAGCTTGTCAACTATGTGGATTCCCAGGCTCCTCTTACCGCTATGTTTGCCCCTATATTTGACGAAGAGGGCTATATCATCGAGTTTGTCAGCGTTGCGCTGTGCTTGCGCGGCACGCTTCAGTGTATTGACTACCATGTTACTGCTATTGACGGCAATAATGTTACCGTTAAAAAGCTGTCAGCTGGTGCGGAGCAAGGAAAAGAAGTAAGCTTTACGCTGAACGATACATGCAAGATGTATATGTGCTGCGACGGCTGCTACGAGCACCTGCAAGGCGAGAAGATCACGGAATTGAAGCTATATGACCGGGTCTATGTTTACACAGATCTGGAAGGCAACCCGGTAATGATCTTTGTTGCTCGCCGTATGGCAGACTGCACCTTGTATTATAATTTGGAGCGCAAGTATTCCGGTGGAAAGACCACCCGTGAGCCGGTCAACGGTTACTATGTCTATGAAATGGCATCTGAGGGCAAGAAGGTCACACTGCGCACCAAGGATGAGCAGATCGCAAATGAGATCGATGCGGTGCCTCATCAGGCGATGGGTCTGAAGGTCAATGGCAGCATTATCGAGCGTGTCTATCCTCTGTATTGTGCCAACGGCGGCGGTGACTATGGCTCCAACCGTTATGTTACCATGCAGACAGGTCCTGTTTTCGAGGCTACCTTCCATCAGGATTTTGAAAATAAGACGACCTGTGTCATGTCCGCTGATTGTAAGATCTACGATGTCACCACCGACTTCTACGGTGTGAATGTGGGAGAGGAGACCACATTCGATCTGTATGACAAGGTTACTTATCTGAAGGACATGAACGGCGAGATATCCACCGTTTTTGTTATCGGCAGATATGTGGAAAATGCCCAGATCTATTACAACCTGAGCCGCAAATACGATTCCAACACGGAATCCACCACCCGTGAGCCGGATGAAAGCGGCTACTATGTCTTTGATATGATCTGCCGTGGCAAGGAGGTTCAGGTCAAGACCAAGAATAAGAGCATTGCTTCCTTCATCGACAAGCAGAGTGCGCCCATTGTAGCACTTAAGGTCTCCGGCGGCATCGTCAAGGAAGCCTACCCGGCAGCTTCTTCCATAAAGTACGGCTACAAGACTGCCAACTATCAGTATGTGGATAAGATCAACAAGGATGGCACCTTCACCACTTACTGGATCAGCAACGGTGAAAAGTTTTATTCCACCTAT
>JAZOSG010000086.1:0-6221 GCA_045657005.1 Faecousia sp. | reverse complement strand
CCACACCGTTGCCCATGACATTCAAAACGCCGGGGTAACCCAAAAGGACTCTTGCCTTGGTGGTCGTCAGGTTCTTGCCGTTCAGGTGCAGGCAGGCGTTCTTGCCTGTGCCGGGCGCGGTAAGGAAATCGCTGGTACCGGTGTAGGTCACATTCTCAGACAGGTAGTAGTGGGTGCCGCTTACCTGGATCACGCCGATGTTGGTTGTGCCGTTGGTGGTCTGGTTGATCTCAGTCCACTCTACTTCCTTGTTGCACGCAGCGCAGTATGCTTTATTGCCCTCGGTGAAGCTCAGCTCTTTGTTGTAGTCCTTGTCACAGGACAGCGCCTTGCCCTTGACGGTGATCTTTGCGCTCTGGCTGACAGGCTTGATGTAGGTGGCAATGTCGCCGATCTTATCGTAGTCCTTTGTGAATACGCCGCTTGCGGTCACATTGATCAGTGCGCCCTCGGTCAGGCCGCTGACATGCAGCAGCATCCCGGGTGTCACCGTCAGCTCCTTGATCTTCGCCGCGCCTGCAAGGCTCAGCTTATCACCGTTTTCGATGGTCAGGACACCGTCGATCTCGCCGCCGTTCATGGCGAAGGAGGCGTACTGGGTCTTAATGCTGACACCGCCGATGATCTTGCCTCCCAGAACGCTCAGAGAAGCAGGGCCCTGGTTGGCGTTTACTTCCTTGGTGCCGCCGAATACCGCCGCGCCCACAGGGTTGCCGCCCGCGGTGCGACCGGTGCCGTCAATAACTGCTTCGTCATAGACATTGATGTTGCCGCCGTTGTTGGCAATGTAGATAATGGCAGCTTTATCGTTGGTCTCAGGCTTGGTATATGTACCGCCGTAGAGGTTAATGATGCCGCCGCCGTGCTGGCAGTTGATGAGGACCGTGGAACCGGTGGTTGCGGTATTGGCATTGCCGGAAACAGTGCCCTCGCCCAGCACGTTCAGAATGCCGGTGCTGCCGAAGAAGACGCGGGTCTGAGTGGCTGTCAGGTCATTGCCGTTCAGGTGGACACAGACAGTCTTCTGGGCGGTGGTGCCGTTATTGTTATAGATGCCGCCAGCAGTGATAAAGCCGGTGGCTGTGCCGGTATAGACCACATCCTCACTCAGATAGTAGTGGGTCGCCGCGGCACTGGGCGCTGCCATCGCTGTTTCGCCGTTCTTTTCCTGGTTCAGCTCGGTCCAGGTGACCTTCTTCTTACAGACCGTGCAGTAGGCATTGGTGGTGCCCTCGTCAAAGACCAGAGGATCGTTCATCAGGCGTACAGGCTCCTTGTAGGAAAGCGCACCCTCCACCACCTCGATGGTAGCGCCGGTCTCTGCAGGCACGAAGTAGCCCTTATAACCCTCGGCATTTTCCAGAACATTGGTGAACACACCGGAAGCCATGATCTTGATGGAAGCACCCTCGGTCAGCTCACCGACCTGAAGCAGGGTGTCAGCCGCCATGCTGATGCCTGCGCCCAGGGTTACCGGCGCACCGGACAGCGCCATAGCCGTGCCCTGCTGGACCTCGATGCTGCCGGTGACGGTGCCGCCGAACAGACCGAACCCACCCTTGGCAGTATCGCTGTAGTTGGTGACACGGACTGCATGGCCGTTGCCGCCAATGATCTTACCGCCGTACATGGCAAACACGCCATTGCACACATCCACGGCGATACCGCCGGTGGCAGTTCCGTCAATGGTCGCGCCATCGTACATATTGATGAAGCCACCGTTGTTATAGATATTGACCACAGGCTGGCTGTTCCCCTCTGCATTGGTATAAGTACCGCCGTAGAGGTTGATCTCGCCAATGCCCAGGTTGACATTGATGCCCACAGTAGCACTGTTGTTGCCACTCCACTGACCGGGCGTGCCGGTGTAGTTGCCGCTGACAGTACCCGTACCCATGATGTTCAGAACGCCGGTATTGCCCTGGAAGACCTTGGCCTTTGTGGCAGTAAAGTTATGACCGTTCAGGTGGAAGCAAGCCGTTTTCTGGATACGCTTGCCGTTTTGCATGTAGGAATCCAGCGCATTGAAGAATACATCCGTACCGGTGTAGGTGATGTCCTCTGCCAGATAATAGTGGACCACAGTCACATTATTCGCAGGCTTGGCAATTGCTGTTTCTCCGTAGGTCGCCTGGTCGATGGCCGTCCAGGTGACCTCCTTGCCGCAGCTGGGACATTCCGCGATCTGAGTACCTTCCCGGAATTTCAGGTCAGCCTTATAATCGGCAGGGGGACGGTTATAGACCAGGGCATTTTCCTCTACGGAGATGGACGCACCCTCTTCCGCAGCCACGAAGTAGTTTACATAACTTTCAACCTTGTCAGTGGTCTCGGTGAACACGCCGTTGCCCTTCACCGTCACGGACGCACCTTTGGTCAGCTCGCCCAGCTTCACCAGCGTGCCCCTATCGATCATGATACCGGTGCCAGTGACCACAGGCGCACCGGACAGGGTGACCTTCGCGCCATTTTCAAACTCAAACGCGCCGTCGATCTTGCCGCCCGCCATGTTGAAGGTAGCGGATCTGACCAGATAGAGGTTTCCGCCGCTGCCGCCGGTGGCAGTGCCACCGGTAATAGTACCGCCGTACATATTAAAGGTAGAGCCGGTAATGAACACATTGCCGCCCAGAGGCAGTGCCGTGTTGTTCTCCTGGAACTTAGCAGCACCGCCGGAGATCGTACCGCCGTACATATTGAATACGGAATTGCTGCCCACATACAGCACGCCGCCGTTTCTGGCGATGCCGGCATCCGCAGCCATAGTCAGCTCACCGCTCAAGATATCCAGGTGACCCCCGCCGGTGACCATGATCACGCCGCCGTTGCCTTTGTCGCTGTTCTGACCCACGACCTTGCCGCCGCCTACAGTGTCCAGGATGGTGAACTTGCTGTAGACCAGTGCCAGACGGTTCTTGGCGGTGAGGATCTTGCCGTTCAAGTCAAGGACGATATCGGGCTGTGCCTCTTCCGCTTTATCCGAGCCGATGTTCTTCTGACTCCAACTGGTCATATCCGCAGGGATATAGTAGTGACCGTCAGCTGCGTAGAAGCTCTGGCTGTAGGGCTCCCAAAGCACTTCCTTGTCGCAGTGCTCGCAGTAGCTGATATGCCCTTTTTCGTGGGTATTCTTATAATTGATGTAGATGTACTCCGCCTTGCCGTCCATATTGGTATAGACAGAAATACGGTCGCCCAGGGACAGGGTCGCCTTTGCGCCCCGGTTTTCCGCATAGGTGCTGACATCGTAGATCTTGGTATTTTTATACATGGTGATCTGCGCTGTCTTGCCGTAGTCACCGGCAAGGGGACGGGTGCGGGTCAAATACAACTCGTTACCCTTGATCTGGGTGATGTCATAGTGGCTTACCGACAACCCCTTGATATTTTTTGCCACATCGGAGGGGTAGACATTCAGAATCACATCGCCCTTGGTCTGCAGCGCAAAGCCCATGGTGTAGCTGTCCACCCTGCTGGCAACATCCTTGTCCTTTGTCTTGAACTGCTTGACCTCGCCGTTTGCGAACAGATCAAAGACATACCAGCCGTCGGCATCAGGCACACGGGTGGTTTCCTTGGTGTTGGAATTGTACTTCGGGCTTACAGGCCAGTACACGGGAGAATCGATCTTGCGGTTAATGACCAGGATCGTAGTGATCTCGCCGGTATCCTGCCGGGCAAAGGTCTGGATCTGATCATTCACCTTCAGGGTGGTCTTCTCGCCCCGATGGCTCTGATAACCGGCGCTCACATTGTAGACCACGCAGTCCTTTGCCATCTTCCAGATATTGGATTCCCCGGTGGCTCCATTCTTGTTTTCCTTCACCAGATCCCCGTCATAGTAATAGGTAGTGAAGGTGTTATCCGCCTTGTTGATAGAACGGACATAGTTATAGTTGACCGGGCGGTAGCCCTGCTCAAAGGCTGTCACATGGGTGTACGCACCCTTGATGGTGCTGCCGGAGACTGTCAGGGCGACCATGGCCGTAGACTGGGCGTCGATCCAGTCAGCCATCTTCTTGCTCTTGGTCTTGAGGGTATATTGCTTGCCCTCGCAGAGCATCTCGAAGACATAGTAGCCGTTTTCGTCAGGCGTACGGTTGGTCTGCTTGGTCTCACTGTTATACCTGCGGTTCATATTGAAGTAGAGCTTGGCGTCCTTTTCGTAGTGCTGCAGCACATACACATGGGTCAGCTCGTCAGCGATATTACGGGCACAGGTGACCTTATCGCCCACCTGCAAGGTGGTGACAGCACCCTTTTCCATACCATAGTTGCCGGTAACATCATACACTTCAGCACCTTCTGCCAGCAGACGGTTGTAGGTATTGCCGGTCTCCGGGTTGATCAGCGTGACGATGGGGGTGGAAATGCTGGATACATAACAGTTATTAAAGGCTGTGGACCAACCACAGACGCAGCTTGCCATGTAGTAATCCAGAATAATGTCACCGTCCAGCTTCAGACCCATCATGGCAGGATTTCGCCACTCGATACGGGTGGCAATATAGTCATCCTTACATCTCAGTTTTACGGTCCTGCCCTCACATGCCATTTCAAAGACATAGTAGCCGTTTGCATCCTTGGGACGAATGGTAACACCGTTCTTGGTGGAGTAGGTATCCAACCGGTAATACATGGGGCTGTCGACCTCACGGTTGATCACAAAGATCAAAATGGGCTTGCCCTCCAGATCGGTGTAGACCGTGATCCGGTCACCAACCTTCAGGCTGTCCACACGCTGACCGACAAATTCTGCCTCACAGCCGTTTTCCATCAGGAAAATGTCGCAGTCCGCATCCCATGTGTTGGAATACTCTTTTCCCTTTTCATTGCCGGCCAGATTGCGCAGTGCGGTAAAGCTGTTGCCGGAAACTTCCGTAACATCGTAGTTGTTGCACGCCTTTAAACCCTTCAGAGCAAGGCCAACATCTATTTCATCAACGATATAGCCCTCGTCATCCAGCACCAGGGCAAACTCCGCGTAGATATTGTTTGCCGCATCGATGGTATTGACAATATCCTTGTCCTTGCATTTAAGCTCCACCTGCTCGCCGTTGTGGGCAAACTTAATGGTATATGCGCCGGTCTCGTCCGGTTCACGGGTGGTACACTGCTTGGTGCTGTCGTACATCTTATCCACACGCCAGTAAACACCGGCTTCCTCAGCACGCTTGCTAATAAAGATATCCGTTACTTCGCCTGCTTTGTTGGCATAGGCATAGATCTGATCCATGATCCCAGGCTTGCCGGTCTGTCCGACTACTTCCGCATCGGGATCTACATCGTAAATACCGGTAGCATCAGAAACGGCAATCTCCACATCCATGCCATTCATCGCCATAGATGAATTGACGGTGATCGTGTTGTTTTCAATTTTTTTAACAAACATTTCCTTTGCCACTTCTGTGGCAATTTCTTTGGGCTCCAAAGCATTGATGACAACACCGTCGCCATCCAGCTGAAGTCCCATAACGCTCATGGAGTCAATAAAATTGACCAACTGCTTGTCGGCAACGGGCAGCTCCACCTGCTCTCCGCCTACAGCAAAGCGGACATGGAACATTCCATCCTCCCCGACTGTACGGGCAGACAGACCGGTCTCATCGATCATGTTCAGCCGGTCCACATTCCAGTAAAGCTCAGAGCTTATCTCTGCGATATCCTGGCCTTCCTGTCCGGGCAAAAGGATCGCCAGCACCACACCGACGACCACCAGCAAAACTGCCGTAGCAGCCGCCAGCCAGAGCCATAATTTGCTCTTTTTGCTTGTTTCTTTCTTCATAACCACTATCCCCTTCCACATCACAAACTACGCTATTTCAGATAACACGCCCAGCCTCCCAGCATGCGTATATACAACCAATATTAGAATACAACGCAAACCGCAACGGCGCAATTGAAAAAATGCGCAAAAGCGAAAGTGTATGTGTACATTTTTGCAATGTTTCGCAGGTAAGACCCTTTAATATTTGTCATAAATGACGAATTTTTGCTATCAAATTATTATTTAAAGAATATGGCAACAACGATACATCACCGGATCAGCCTGATGCGTGATCTATCAAACTCCAGTTTAACGAGCTGTTTCAAATTACTGGCTGCACCCCCTAATGCCTTCCCCCGGGGGGAAGGTGTCAAAAATCTCTGATTTTTGACGGATGAGGAATGCGGGCAGAACGCTGACAGTAAGCACCAGAGTACCAGACCTTCTCCTAGCG
>JAZOSG010000085.1:0-6240 GCA_045657005.1 Faecousia sp. | reverse complement strand
AGCCTCGTCAATGCTATGATGTTCTCCACCGGCATTGCACCGCTGATCTCTGACCTTTTGTTCCGTTACCCCGGCACTGAGTACATCGGCTTTAACCCCCTGGGGATCGGTCTTGCGCTGCTGGTGGGTCTGATCATCGGTTTCTTCCTGCCTGCAGGACTTGGTCACGCACCCAATATCCATAAGGGGTACAATCACTACAGTGCCGCTGTGCCTATCGGCTTCACGGCGTTTTTCCTGCGAGTGGTGCTTTATAAGGTGATGCTGGGACAAAGCATCGGTGATGTCAGCGCACAGAAGCTCTACACCGCAAATACGGACTTCTTCTACGGCTGCAACATTTTCTGCATCGTGCTGTTTGGTATGTGCATCGTATTTGCCCTTGCCATGGGCTGTAAGGCGAAGGATTACTGGCAGCTTATGAAGGACACCGGCAAGGGTGTCAGCTTCTCAGAAAAGTACGGCAATGCGACATTCTTGATGAATGTAGGCGTATTCGGTCTGATGATCGTGGCGTACTTTAATCTGGCTGCCTTCTTGGACGGCGGCGTTGCCCGGATGTCTACCGTCTGGACAGGCATGACCTTTGGTATCGTGTTCTGTATGCTGTGTACCTGTAATTCAGGCTCTCATCCTGGCAATGTTTGGCCTATTATGGCAGGATATATCGTGTTTTCCTACCTGTTCGGCGGCATATTTAAGCTGCTGGGCGGCGAGACCTACAGCCTGACCGTCAGCGCACAGGGTGTGCTGATCGGACTGTGCTATGCCAACGGCCTTTCTCCCATTGCCGGTACCTACGGCTGGCCTTTGGGTATGCTGGCAGGCGGTCTGCACTATCTGCTGGTGACGGCAGTTCCTGATATGCACGGCGGCTTCTGCCTGTATAACGGCGGTTTTACTGCCGCGCTGATCTGCCTGATGCTGGTGCCGCAGTTGGAAAAATTCTGCAAAACAAAACAAGAGCGTGCTCTGGCAAGAGCAGCCAAATAAACCTCTGCATTCTGCCAAAAATCCCCGGATTTTCCGGGGATTTTTTGTTAGCTATTGCCCTTGCGCAGGAATACCCACGGTGGTATGATATGGCACGGAAATGAAATTGCATTAAAAGAAGGTTTTTTGTGTGGAAACGATTTTAATTTTGTTGGCTGCAGCAGTCATCGGGGGACTTATGATGTCCCGTCTGACAAAGCTTATCAACCTGCCTGCGGTGACGGCGTATTTGGTGGCAGGCCTTATCCTGGGGCCTTTCTGCCTGGGTGCTTTGGGGGTCCGGGGGTTGGGCTTTCAATCTCTGGAGCAGGTCGAAGGCATGGGCATCCTGACCCAGACGGCATTGGGCTTTATTGCCTTTTCCATGGGCAGTGAGTTCCGGCTGCACCAGCTGAAAAGCATGGGCACCAAGGCGATCACCATCGGCATTGTGCAGGCAGTGTTTACTACCCTTTTGGTCGATGGCGTGCTGATCGGACTGCATCTGCTGTTTCCGTCTGTTTTGTCCCTTCCTGCAGCATTGGTGCTGGGCGCTATTGCCTCTGCCACAGCCCCGGCAGCGACACTGATGGTGGTGCGCCAGTATAAGGCGGACGGCCCTCTGACACGGCTTCTGATGCTGGTAGTTGCCATTGACGACGCGGTTGGTCTTCTGCTGTTCTCTGTTTCTTTCGGCATCGCCAGCGCCTTGGAAAGCGGCGCAGTCAATGTTCTGGGTGTGGTGGTCGAGCCGATCCTGGAGATCGTTCTGTCTGTGGGACTGGGTGCTGTTATGGGTGTTCTTTTGGATCAGGTGGAGCATCTGTTCCATTCCAGAAGCAAGCGTATGACCCTTTCTGTGGCATTCGTGCTGCTGACGGTGGGACTTTCCAGGCTGGAATTCTCCATTGGCCCTGTCCACTGCGGCTTTTCTCTGCTGCTGGTGTGCATGATGACCGGAACGGTATTTTGCAATGTCTGCGACACCTCACAGGAGCTGATGGACCGGGTGGAACGCTGGACAGTTCCGTTGAATGTACTGTTTTTCGTGATCTCCGGTGCGGAGCTGGATCTGCAGGTGCTGGCGAGCCCGGTGACGCTATTGGTGGGCGTGGTGTATATTCTGTCCCGGTCCGCAGGCAAATATCTGGGTGCCCGGGGAAGCTGCCAGTTTTCCAAATGCAGTCCAGCGGTCACCGAGCATCTGGGTATCACCCTTCTGCCCCAGGCAGGCGTTGCCCTGGGTATGGCAATGACCGCAACTGCCCTGTCAGACGGCACACTGGTGCGCAATGTAGTGCTGTTCAGTGTGCTGGTGTATGAGCTGGTGGGTCCGGCACTGACAAAGCGTTCTTTGATGCTGGCAGGCGAGATCCGTCCCGAGGGCAAGACAAGCGCCCGGGTCACCGATACGCCCAGACCTCCGGTAAGTATCCATTGAGCATGAAAAATACCGCTGTTTGCACAGCGGTATTTTTTATTTCATAAATTTATCAATTGCCTGACACAGATCGTCGATGGCATCGCGGTCTCCGGCTGCCACAGCATCCACCATGCAGTGGCGCATATGATCCTTCAGGATCACCTTGCCGGTGTTGTCAAGGGCGGAGCGGACGGCTGCCAGCTGCACCAGAACCTCAGAACAGTCGTAACCCTCTTCCACCATGCGTTTGACCTTTTCCAGATGACCCATAGCACGGGCAAGCCGGTTGATCACCGCTTTTTGATTTTCGTGAACATGGCCATGGCTGTGGGCAATGCCGTGGGCGTGCATATAGGCGTGGTCATGCGCGTGGTCGTGATGGTGATGGTCTGCCATAATGCATCCCTCCTTTTGCGTTTTTTCTATGATAACCGATTTTTCCCAAACTTGCAAGCCCCCATAGGGGATAGAAAATTCCAGTTTAATAATCAATGAAACTGGGCTGTCTCGGTTTTTGAGACAGCCCAGTCTTTATTCTTCTTTCAGCAAATTGCGGTATCCCTCGCCGTACTGAACGCAACGGGATACCCGGCTGAGGGTCGCCGAGGAGATATCCGCCAGCTCCATGACCTGGCTGTAGGTCTTCCCCTCCAAAAGCAGCTTTGCGGCATAACACCGCTCCGCCATATTTTCCAGCTCTTTTGCCGTACACATATCCTCGAACAGCGCCCGGCAGACCTGTGGATCTTCAATATCGGTGATAAGCTGAATCAGTGCGTCTATGCGCTGCTTTTTATCCAACTGTGCCATAGCTGCCTCCTAAAAGCTTTCCTGGGCACCCCGTAGGAACGCCCGGGTCTTTTCGCTCTGGGGATCGGTGAAGAGCTGCTCCGGCGTACCCATTTCCTCGATGACGCCGTCTGCCATGTAGATCACCACATCAGCAACGCTTTTTGCAAAATCCATCTCGTGGGTCACCACGATCATGGTGCGATCCTCATTTTTCAGATCCCGGATTACACGCAACACCTCGCCGGTCAGCTCCGGATCCAGCGCCGAGGTTGGCTCATCAAAGCACAGGATCTCCGGCTGCATGGCAAGGGCACGGGCGATCGCCACTCGTTGCTGCTGTCCGCCGGACAGCTGATAGGGATAATTATCCAGCTTGTCCGCCAGTCCCACCTGGGTCAGCAGCTGCTTTCCCATTTCTTCCAGCGCCGCAGGGTCTCCCTTTTTCAGCAAACTCGGTGCCAGGGTCACATTTTTCAGTGCGGAATACTGGGGGAACAGGTTAAAATTCTGGAACACCAGACCAAAATGAAGCCTGTTTTCCCGGATCTGCTGCTCATTGTATGTCTCTCCGGCAGAAAACAGCGTTTTATCGCCTACGATGATCTCGCCTTCGTCCGGCGTCTCCAGAAAATTCAGACACCGCAGCAAGGTAGTCTTTCCGCTTCCGGAGGAGCCAATGATCGCAAGCACCTGCCCCTTTTCCAGAGAAAAGCTGACCCCCTTCAGGACCTCGGTTCTTCCAAAGGATTTTTTGATACTTTTTACTTCCAATTCTGCCATGGCTCAACCTCTGAAATAGTTCAGTTTCTTCTCCAACTTAGCAAAAAGGATGGTTAGCAGCCCGTTGAAGATCAGATAGAAAACACCCGTGTAGAACAGCGGCCAGATAAGTCCCTTTTTGATAAAGGACTCACCCGCCCAGATGATTTCATAAACAGAGATCACACGGGCAAGGGATGTATCCTTGACCAGAGTGATGATCTCGTTGCTCATAGGCGCGGTGATGCGCTTGACCACCTGCAGCAGAACGACCTTGAAAAAGATCTGTGTCTTGGTCATACCCAGTACCTGTCCTGCCTCATACTGACCCTTGGCGATGGACTCGATACCACCGCGGTAGATCTCCGAAAAATAACAAGCATAGTTCAGCGAGAATGCTACGATGGTGGCAGTAAACCGGGGCATACCAGGCAGATCAAAGATCAGACCGGGACCAAAAAAAATAATGATCAACTGGAGCATCAGAGGCGTGCCGCGAATGATCCAGACAAAACCCCTGCACAGCCATTGGATAGGCTGCCAACGGCTTAGGATATCGGCTTTTGTGCCACTAAGAAATGCAAAGGGTGCCCACCTACTCATAGATCCGAAACAGATCACTAGACCAAGGGGAATGGAAAACAGCAGCGTCAGAGAAAAGATCTTCAGCGATTCCGCGAAGCCCTCCAACAGCTGTAGGGTTACAGGCCAAAACATATCGATACCTCTTAACAATTTATCAAATTCCGTATAGGCGGCTGCACCTGCCTCATCATTGCAGGTATTACATCCTTTTGCAGCCCTTCCCGCAGGACGGAATTAGCAGGGGAGGCTTCCCTCCCCTGCAAGTAATGATTCCAAATTACTCTGCCAGTGTCAGTTCGTACTTCTGTGCCAGCTGCTCCAGAGTACCGTCAGCCTTCAGATCCTTCAGGAACTGATTCAGCTTTGCGGTCAGGTCAGAATCCTTCCGGAAAGCCACACCGTACTCCTCCTTGGACAAGCTGATGCCTGCTGCCAGCTCAGCATAGTCAGTGCCTTCGCCGGTCATTGCCTTTGCCATGGTAATGTCGATGACACAGGCATCTGCCGTACCGGCAGCAACCTCCATCAGCGCGCCAGCCTGATCCTGCTTGGAAATAGTGGTCAGACCCTTTTCCTCAGCAACTGACTGTCCGGCAGAACCTTCCTCAACTGCAAAGGTCAGATCCTTCATGCTTTCCACATCGGGGTAGTCAGCCAGCTTCTCTTCCTTCATCACAACCACCTGGGCGTTGATGACATAGGGATCGGACACGCTGGCATTACTGGTAGCCTCTTCGGTGATGGTCATGCCGTTCCAGACAACATCGATGTTTTTAGCTTCCAGTTCAAAGAACTTCTTGCCCCAGTCGCCGATGACGAAGAACTCACATTCCACATCCAGCTCTTCAGCAAACAGTCTTGCCAGCTCAGCATCGAAACCGGTCCACTCACCGTTTTCATCCTTGTAGTCCATGGGCTCGTACTCGGTGATGCCAACCACCAGCTTACCCTGGTTCTGCACATAGGCAAGGTCGGATTCAGCGTTCTGTGTGTCGTTGCTCTCACCGGCGGAGCCGGTCTGTCCCTGAGTTCCGTCCTGATTCTGGGGCTCGGAGGGAGCGCAGCCTGCGAATGTAACTGCCAGCATCATAATTGCCAGCAACAAAGCGATGATCTTTTTCATAATTATCTTTCCTTTCGGTTTTGTTTGATGGCATCATTATACTTTAGTTCGCTAAAGTTGTAAAGTGTTATTTTTGTTTTTTTGCATTTTTAGCAATCCTGCACAACATCCGCATTAGAAATCGCCCAGCTTTTATACGCCTTGCCTCCCTGAATAGATGTGTTTATATTGTACGACAGGAACAGACCGTTTTTGATCCTATATTAAAATACCCTGCACCAATTGTGGCGCAGGGTGTTATCATTTACTTACAGCGCAATGGAGAGCTTTTCTGCGGATTGATAGCGGTCATCCGGGTTTATTGCGGTGCATTTGCGGACGATCTGTCCGGCGCGTCCGGGGACAACGACCTCCGTTGGGTGCTTTCCGGTTAACATAACATTCAGTAGCACTCCTGCGGCATAGATGTCCGCCCGGGCGTCGCTCTGAGAAAGTCCCAGCTGCTCCGGAGCCGCATAGCCCACCGTACCCATGATGACCGTGTCCTTACAGGCTTGGGATCCGATCCGTGATGCGTTGAGATCGATCAATACAACGGTTCCGTTTTTATCTATCATCACATTTTCCGGCTTCACATCCCGGTGGA
>JAZOSG010000084.1:0-2309 GCA_045657005.1 Faecousia sp. | reverse complement strand
GTCAGCTCACCCAGAGGGTTGCCGATGGCAAGCACGCTGTCGCCTACATTCAGATTGTCCGAATCGCCCAGGATCACAGGGGTAAGATTCTCTGTTTCCACCTTCAAAACCGCGATGTCATTGCTCTCGTCGTAGCCGATCAGAGCGGCACTGGCGCTGGTGCCGTCATAGAAGGAGACGGTGATGGAGTTGGAATCCTCGATCACATGGTAGTTAGTCAGGATATAACCGTCAGCTGAATAGATAAAGCCGGAGCCGGAGGCGGCAGAGGTAGTCTGATAGCCCCAGAAATTGGTGGTGATCGAGGTGGTGATGCCAACGGTGGAGTTGACATTGGCTGCATAGACCTCCGCAGGGGTCATTTGCTTGCTGGTGTCGATCTGGTTGATGTCGATGACCGCGTTTTCCCGATGCCCTTCAAGGATGGAGGTGTTGCTGCCGGATTTATCCGGCTGGGAAGCCTGGGCAGCAAGGATACCGCCTACAGCGCCCAGCACACCGCCGATCAGGGAACAGCACAGCGCCAGCGCGATCACCTTACCGGCAGAGCCCTTTTTCTTTTGGGGCTTGGGCGGCTCAGGCGTATAGGGGTTTGTATACTGGCTCTGCTGAGGTTCTGCCGTGTACCGGGGCGGCTCGGATTCAGCTGCATACCGGTTCTGGTCAGGTTGGGGTGTGTATTCCGGTGAAACATCGTATGTCCACGGCAGCTTCTTTTCTTCTTCGTTATACATATTGCGATTTCTCCTTTTGCTGGAATTTTACTTTATTCTACCGCGCGTTACTGAATCTGCGCTGAAAATTAACTGAACAGTCTGTGAACTTTGCTTTATCATATGCTTTGGGAGCAGGTGTCATACATTTTGGACGAAAATCCCACGGAAAAACGAAAAAAATCATCCAATTTTTCATATTGTAATTCTTTTAAAATGGTGGTACTATGTATAAAAACAATTGTACTCGATATGCGGACAAAATGCAACAGCCGAATCGAAAGAAACGGAGGCTTGATCGATGAAGTATATCATAATCCTGGGCGACGGTATGGCTGACGAGCCTTTGGAGCAGTTGGGACAGAAGACACCTTTGGAATATGCCGGTATCCCTGTAATGGATGATCTGGCAGGCAAGGGTGAAATGGGTCTTGCCAAAACAGTGCCGGATGGTATGAAGCCCGGCAGCGATGTGGCAAACTTAGCGGTTTTGGGTTATGACCCTTCCCGGAATTACTCAGGCAGGTCACCCCTGGAGGCGTTGAGCGTAGGGGTGCAGATGGAGCCGGATGATGTGGTGTTCCGCTGCAACATCGTGACCCTGACGGAGGATGAGCCCTATGGACAGAAGACCATTGTGGATCACAGCTCCGGCGAGATCTCCACGGAGGACGCGGACGTGTTGATGGACACCCTCCGGCAGCACCTGACCACCGATGAATTCAAATTCTACACCGGAACCAGCTACCGCCATATCATGGTATGGAAGCAGGGCAGGGTGCTGGATCTGGAACAGCCCCACGACCATCTGGGACAGAAGATCGGAGAATATCTCCCCAAGGAAGCGGTTTTCCGGGACATGATGGAAAAAAGCTTTGATCTGCTCAATTGCCATCCTTTAAATGTCAAGCGTGGGCAAGAGGGTAAAAACAAAGCCAATTCCGCCTGGTTCTGGGGTGCCGGTACAAAGCCGTCCCTTGCCAATTTCGAGGAAAAGACAGGCAAGAAGGGTGCTATGATCTCTGCCGTTGACTTGCTGAAGGGAATCGCGGTGGGAGCAGGCATGCGTGTGATCGAGGTTCCCGGTGCCAACGGCTCTCTGCATACCAACTATGAGGGCAAGGCGCAGGCGGCAGTCAAGGCGGTTCTGGAAGAGGGCTGTGATTTTGCCTATGTCCATGTGGAAGCCCCGGACGAAATGGGACACCAGGGCAGTGTGGAAAATAAGATCCGTGCCATCGAGGCACTGGATGCCCGTGTTATCGCACCTATCAAACAGGCGATGGATGCCTCGGCAGAGCCTTACCGGCTGCTGATCCTGCCGGATCACCCCACACCGATCCGCTGCCGTACTCACACCGCTGACCCGGTGCCTTACATTCTCTATGACAGTACCCGGGAACGCAAGGCAGTTGCGCGCTACAGTGAAAAAGACGCAAAAGCCACCGGAAATTGTGAGCCGGAGGGCTACAAATTGATAGACCGTTTATTTGAGAAAGGATGATTACTATGTATCAGGTACATTATTTGAACAAAATTTCCCCCAAGGGGACAGAACTCTGGACAGAAAATTACCAGGCAACTGACAATGTTGAT
>JAZOSG010000083.1:0-2240 GCA_045657005.1 Faecousia sp. | reverse complement strand
CAAAATGCTGCAGCACGCCCCTAAACTATGCAAATGTCTACATCCTGCGGATGTAGGGGCGGATATTATCCGCCCGCGGGCGACTAATAGTCGCCCCTACAGATTCTAACGATAGATTTTTGAATTTTGCAACACGCCCTTATATCGGCTCAGGAAACGCTCAGATCTGTTTACTGACAATCGTTCTTACTCAAATTCAATGGTACCCACCGGTTTCGGTGTGATATCCATAAGCACACGGTTGATACCCTCCACCTCGGAAGTGATCCGGGCAACGATCTTATGCAGCACCGGATAGGGGATCTCCTCGACGGTGGCAGTCATAGCATCGGTGGTATTGACAGCGCGGATGATGGCAGACCAGCCCTCGTAGCGCATTTCGTTACGCACGCCCACACTCTTGAAATCAGGCACGACAATAAAGTACTGCCACACCTTTTCCGCAAGACCGCAGTTGTCAAACTCCTCGCGCAAAATAGCGTCTGCCTCACGCAGAGCGTGCAGGCGGTCACGGGTAATAGCGCCCAAGCAGCGGACACCCAAACCAGGACCGGGGAAGGGCTGACGGTAGACCATGGCATGGGGCAGACCAAGCGCCTCACCCACCACGCGGACTTCGTCCTTGAACAGAAGCTTCACAGGCTCTACCAGCTCCATCTTCATATCCTCGGGCAGACCGCCCACATTATGATGGGATTTGACAGGCTTGCCGCTCTCGGCTGCCTTGATAGATTCCAAAATATCGGGGTAGATGGTGCCCTGCGCCAGATAGTCAATGCCCTCCAGCTTGGCTGCCTCTTCGTCAAAGACCTTAATGAACTCACCGCCAATGATCTTACGCTTTTTCTCCGGGTCGGACACGCCTGCCAGCAAGTCCAGGAACCGGTCAGTCGCGTCCACATAGATCAGGTTGGCATCCAGCTCCTTGCCGAAGACCTCAATGACCTGCTCGCTTTCGCCTTTGCGCATCAGACCGTGGTTGACATGGACGCACACCAGCTGCTTGCCGATCGCCTTGATCAGCAGTGCCGCAACAACAGAAGAGTCCACACCGCCGGACAGCGCCAGCAGCACCTTCTTGTCGCCTACCTGTGCCCGGACGGCGGCTACCTGCTCGGCAATAAACGCATCCGCCTGGGCTTTGGTGGTGATGCGCTCCATGGATTCGGGACGAAGATTGTTAGTCATACCATTTCCCTCCGTATTTTTATATAAAAAAAGATAGCATCATTATACATGCATTTTTTTCGCCACGCAAGATAAAAATACAGCAGCACCTCCAAAAAACCATAAAAATTTGACAGTCCGGGGCTCTGGTTTTTTGTGAAATCTGCATGGACGGCAAAACACCCCGGAGTCTATACCTCCGGGGCGCGGTTCATTTGGTCATATTTTTGATATACGCTTTGATAGCATTGAAGGATTCATCACTGATCGCATGCTCCAAACGGCAGGCATCCTCGGCAGCGACCTTTTCGCTGACGCCAAGGGCTACCAACATACGGCTTAAAACCGTGTGCCGCTCGTAGATCTTTTCCGCCACCGCCGTGCCGGCTTCCGTCAGGGTGATGTAGCCATCCTTATCCACCAGGATATAGCCGCCGTTTTTCAGAAGACCTACCGCGCGGCTGACGCTGGGCTTACTGTAGCCCATATGCTCACTGATATCGATGGAACGGACTGCACCGTTTTTGCTCTGCAAAACATGGATCGTTTCCAGATACATTTCGCCGGACTCGTGAATACCCATAGGCTGACTCCTTCTGTGCTTATATATTGAATAATAGCACAGCTTCCGGCAAATTTCAAGTATGTACCGGCTGCCGCCCCGATTGGGGCAGCTGCCGGGCAGGGATTACTGCATGCCCTGCTCGTAAGCCTCGATCATCTTCTTGAACGTGTGACCCGTACGACTGTCAGTTGGATTATCCGTTGATACACGAGGATTTTCTTGTTGTCCACTAGATACAGTAGACATTTGACCCGCACGAAGCTTGAGATTTTTCAGGTACTTTTGGGTGGATTCGCCGGTGAAAATCTTGATATCCAGCCGCATAGAGCCGTCATCCTCCGGTGTAACCAGTATCTTATCAATATACTTGCTGACCCACTGGGCAGTGACCATGCCCTGGGCAGCATCCCGGCGAGCGGCTTCCAGTGTAGCGCGGACAGCGTCCATATGCTTGCGGAACTCCTCTTGGGAGAACATCTGCTGCTCCAGCTCCTGAATCTGCGCCTGG
>JAZOSG010000082.1:0-4109 GCA_045657005.1 Faecousia sp. | reverse complement strand
GTTCCTTAACATTAGGAGGAGTATTCATGTTTCTTGCATTTAGCGTTTGGGATATCATCCAGGTGCCTTTTGGTTGGCTCCTTGCGTTTCTGTATGATATCACCAGCAACTACGGCATTGCGCTGATCATCTTTGCGGTGGTCGTGAAGCTGCTGCTGTTGTACCCGACCGCAAAGGGCAAAAAAAGCTCGATGAAAATGTCCCGGCTCAGTCCCCGGATCAAAGCCATTCAGAAAAAATACGAAGACGACCAGCAGAAGCAAAGCGAAGCGATCCAGGCTCTCTATAAAGAAGAGGGCGTTTCTATGGGCGCAGGCTGCCTGTGGAGCTTGCTGCCGCTGCTGATTATCTTCCCCCTGTATACCGTAGTCCGTCAGCCTATCACCTATATTCTGGGTGAGACTGCAGAGACTGCGCAGCAGATCATCAACATTATCAAAGAAGCCGCACAGGATCGGTTTTCCAACGGCGATTTCTACGATCAAATGACCGCTGCGCCTCTGATCTCTCAGTATGCCGAACAGATCAAGGCCGCCATTCCCGGTATTAGTGAGGAGACCCTGAGAGGTATCAACTTTACTTTCCTGGGCATTGACCTGGGCGCGATCCCGGAATTCAATTTCCTGTCCACCCAGTGGCGGTGGGATTGGGCCCATATCGGCGGCGCGCTGATCCCGATCCTGTCCGCAGGCAGTCAGCTGCTGTCCATGCTGATCTCCCGGAACATGAACAACTCTCTGGTCACCAACGAGAAGGGCATCCAGGATAAGGAGACTGCCAAGAATTCTCAGATGAACCAGCAGAGCCAGATGATGATGTGGATCGGACCCATTATGTCTTTGTTTATCGGCTTCGGCATCCCTGCGGCATTGAGCCTTTACTGGCTTGCGCAGGGCATTGTGTCCACATTGGGAGATGTTTACCTGACCCAAAAGTATCGCAAGATCTATGACGCGGAGGATGCTGTCCGGCTGCAGAAGGCGATGGAAGAGGAAGCCATCGAGGCAGAAAAGGAGCGCCTGCGTGCTGAGCGCCGGGCTGCCAACCCCGATGGGATCACTGCCAATACCAGCAAAAAGAAGATGCTTGCCGCCAAGCAGCGTGAGCAGGAGGCCGCCAAGGCCGCTGCCGCCAAGGAGTACGCGGCAAAGAAGGGCGTCGTTTCTGAGCAGACCCCTGAGCAGACGGTTCTTTCCGGTGTCCCCAGCCGTCCCTTCTGCAAGGGCCGTGCCTATGACCCCAACCGCTATCACAACCAATCTACGGAGGAATAAACGATGGAAAAGAGTATCGTTACCACCGGCAAGACCATGGAGCTTGCCGTCGAAGCTGCACTGAATCAGCTGGGCCTGACCCGGGATGATGTTTCTGTTCAGATCCTGGCGCAGGCAAAGCCCGGCTTTCTGGGCATTGGTGCGTCCCCTGCCAAGGTGCAGGTGACCTATGAAGCACCCGATCCCAAGCCCGAGGCACCGAAAAGTGCCTTTGGTGCCGCATCCCGTTCCAAGCCTAAGGCTGCACCTGTGAAGAAGCCTGAAGCTCCCAAGGCGGCTGCACCTAAGGCAGAAGAACCCAAGGCAACAGCACCTAAGGAAGAACCGAAGTCCCGGAAGGAGCAGCCCAAGGCTGAGCCTAAGCCCGCCACACCCAAGGTCTTTGCCCCTGCCGCTCCCGGTAGCATCGAGGAGAAGATCGAGGTGTTCCTGAAGGGCCTTCTGGAGCACATGAATTCCCAGGCCGTTCCCCACGCCTGGAAGGTGGATGACACCACCTATGCTGTGGAGCTGACCGGTGAGGATCTGGGCTACCTGATCGGCCGCCGGGGCGACACCCTGGATGCACTGCAGCATCTGGCAAACTACTCCATCAACCGGGGTATCGACGGTCATATCCGCATCAATGTGGATGCAGAGGCCTACCGGGAAAAGCGTGAGGAGTCCCTGCGCCGCTACGCCCATAAGAAGGCGCAGCAGGTGCTCAAGGCGCATCGCCGCACTACCCTGGAGCCCATGAACGCTTATGAGCGCCATGTGATCCATGCCGCGCTGCAGGAGACTGAGCGCATCACTACTTACTCTGTTGGCTCTGAGCCCAACCGCAGAGTTGTCATTGAGTATGTAAGATAATAAAACTGGCGTGTCCATCGTGGACACGCCAGTTTTTTAGCGCTTATTCTTTTTATAAATGATTCCCAGTCCTCGCAGCAGTAGGTTCTCGTCATAGACCACTTCGTGGCTGCAATGCGGAACGATCTTGGCGGCAATACCGCCGGTGGCAACGACCCTTGCCTTACAGCCCAGTTCCTGCTCGAACCGGTCGATCATGCCGTCAAGCAAGGCTGCGTTTCCGTAGACTGCGCCGCTTTGCATACTCTCGGTGGTATCGGTATTGATGCATTTTTTCGGCGCCTCGATGGGAACCTTCTGCAAAAGAGAGGTGCCTGTGGACAGAGCGTTCATGGAAAGCACCACGCCGGGGACAATGGCTCCGCCGATAAAGCGGTTACCCTTGTCCACTACGGTGATGGTAGTGGCAGTGCCCATATCGATCACGATCACCGGCAGGGGGAAATCTGCCATAGCTGCCACAGCGGCGGCGACCAGGTCACTGCCCAGACTGGCAGGATTTTCGATCATGATATTCAGTCCGGTCTTAATGCCGGCACCTACCACCAGAGCCCGGCAGCCAATGAGCTTTTCCACCGCGCAGCGGAAGATCTCTGTCAGCGGCGGCACCACAGAGCAAATGATAGCGCCTTCAAAGCCGCTCAGATCCAGACCGCTGTATTCCAGAATAGTTTTGATCCCGGCGGCATATTCGTCTTCGGTCTTCTTAAGATCCGTAACCATCCGGAACAGCCGGACCGTTTCGTTTTGTTCGTTCAGACAGCCGATGACTACATTGGAGTTACCAATGTCTATGGCAAGAAGCATAAAAGCGCCTCCTTTAAATCATTTTTTACCAAGGCGGATCAGCCGGGTGATCACAGGCGACAGCACAAGATCAACGCCCAGCTCGATCAGGAAATTGATACCGGTCAGACCGAAGATCATGTAAGCGCCCACATTGGCAAAGCCGTAGGTCGCCGCCCATTCGGTAATGGTATCCAGGAAAAATATCTGGCAGCCCAACAGGAAAATGCCCGTATTAACCACAGGGCAAGCCACCGCAGCAACAATCACCGCCAGCAGCGTTCCGCGCTTTTCCAGCAGCTTGTACACCAAGCCTGTTACCAGACCACAAGCTGTGCCCTTGACCAGCACAGTTACGACGGTCCCCAGTACATCAACTGCCAGAAACGCCGCCGCGTCACCGCTTAACAGCACCGCCGCGCCGAAGGCAAAGCCCAGCCAGGCGCCGCCCTTCCAGCCGTATACTGCCGCACCTACCACGATAGGCACCAGCACCAGGGAGATAGAGAACAGGCCCAGCGCCCGAAGCCCTACAGCCAGCAGCTGCAGCACCACCACAATGGCGGTGAACAGGGCGATCCCTACCATGTTTTTTGTTTTCGTATTCATTTTTATACCTCCTGCTGCCGCTCCGGACCTCCCGGATGCAGCGCAAATTCAGGCGCGGCGGTTTCCGCCCCGCCAAAGGTATTATAATCCAGAAAATAATACTATGCAAGGATAATTTGTATTATCAAATTTTCTTGATTGTGGGTTGAAATTTGCGGCGGTTTATGGTAAGGTATAGTAGTATGCATATGGGCGAACTGCGCCCATTTCATAAAAGATACATGAGTAAGGAGAACCAAACGACATGAACATGGCAGAAATCATGGAGCAGCGCTCGGCATTTTCCTTTGAGGTATTTCCGCCTAAGACAGACGCAGGCATGGAAAAGCTTTGCGGTAAGGGCGGCGTGCTGGAGCAGCTGTACACCCTGAATCCTGACTACATCTCCTGCACCTACGGCGCAGGCGGTACCAATGTGGGTAAGAACCTGGAGGTTCTGGATAAGATCGTTGCCGACGGCAAGTGCGCCGGTGTGACCCACTTCACCTGTATCGGCAACACCAAGGAAGGCATCAAGGAGCAGCTGCAGACATATCTGGATCACGGCATCAACCATATGCTGGCGCTGCGCGGTGACCTGCCCTTTGG
>JAZOSG010000081.1:0-12898 GCA_045657005.1 Faecousia sp. | reverse complement strand
AGCACATCATCAATATCCAACGCTACGGACAGACGAAATTTTCTATTCATCGTTACACTCTCTTTCTCCGGTACAGGTTTGCTTTGATTATATCCTACCATATTTCCTTCCCCATGGCAAGATTAGAAACATTATAGGAACAAAGTGTTTGACAATCCACATTTTAGTAACTATAATCTGTATAGACACATATGGGCCTGTAGCGCAGTTGGGAGCGCATCACATTCGCATTGTGGGGGTCGTCGGTTCGAATCCGATCAGGTCCACCACGAAAAAAGTCAATTTTGTCTACCGACAAAGGTGAGTTTTTTCAATGATATCCATTCCTGACGGAACGGGTGATATATCTTCGATATGATATCGCTCTACGAGCGATGATATATGCCTGCGGCATATGAAGGAACGGATATTATATCATATTTGCAACGCAAATATATCATACGGCTATGCCGTATATCATATCGCGCCGGCGATATATCATTTGAAATACGAAGCATTCTATGATATAATACCGATGAAAGAGGGTGCGTTTATGTCCGAAAACAAATTGCTTGACTTATCTTTTGAATTTGCAGTTTCTATTGTTAGTCTTGCGGACGGCGTAATAGCACCAAAAAGTTCGTATATGACCGATCAGCTTGCAAGAGCAGGTACATCCGTTGGGGCAAACATTTACGAAGCACAATATGCACAGAGCAAAAAGGATTTTGTCGCAAAGCTGGAAATCGCATTGAAAGAATCTAATGAAATCAGCTATTGGCTGAAACTGATGTATGAAACCAAAAGAATAGATACAGCTACATATCAATATGCGGAGAAACTTTGCGGCAACATCCGCAGACTGTTGATCGCATCTTGCTAAACCGCAAAGGAGAATACGAAATGACAGGCCCAATCGTTACCGTAACCGTTGACAGACCGCTGGGCAGTTATCATCCTGAGCATCCGGATATATATTACCCTATAAACTATGGCTATATTAAAGGGACAATGGCAGCAGATGGTGAAGAAGAGGATGCATATATTTTAGGTGTGACTGAGCCTGTATCCGAATTCACCGGAAGAATTATTGCAATCATCAATCGTGAAAATGATATAGAGCATAAATGGGTAGTCGCACCGGAAGGTATGACTTTCACACGGCAAGAGATTGCAGGATTAACGCATTTCCAAGAACAGTATTTTATGTCAAAAATCACCTTACTACATAAATAATGTTGGTTTGGTGTATTTTTGCTTACTTTTACCTTGATTCTGCTCCCTTTGGTTACTCTTACGCAAGAAAAAGACCACATTTGTCAGTAGACAAATGTGGTCTTTTTATTGTGTTTTATTCCTCAGGCAGAGAGAAGGGGTTCTTCAGGGCCCAGTTAACAGATTCAATCAGATCGGCCTTCATATCATCAGTAATAGCATAAGCACCATTGGCATCCGCTACAGGGAACTGGGAATTCTTGTGCTTAAGCACCGCAGGAACCGCGTCAGTATTCACTTCCGTGATCTCATCCAGCTCCATGATCTGGGCATACCACAGATAAGCACAGATCAATCTGCCATAATCATTCATATGGGTGTAGTCCCGGTAGATCTCGGGCTGGGTGCGTCCGCATACATCCTGGGCATATTCAACAGCGGTAGCCGAGGGGATGATCAGGTCGTAGGGGCGACCAACCAGCGTAGTGTCATCTACAAGATATTGCTGTACACAGCGGACGATGTCCGTATACTGCTTACTCTGGTCGTACTTGCCATCTGTAGACCAATACTGCTCGTGGGTGCTTCTCCAGCTGGCAGGACTGGGATTTTTGTAAGGTGCGTTGTCATTCAGATACAGCGCATAATCATCCGGATTTGTCCAAGTCATGTGGAAGCCCAGCTTAGGCGCAATATCCTGATTATTCAGCAGATAATCCGCGACCACTTTCCAACTATTGGTGTAGTTGCTGTCCATGGCAGCTCTGTGGTTCATCTGCTGCATCAAAATGATATCCCATTGCTCATCCTGCAGCGCCTCCAGGCAGGTAGAATCCTTCACCACCCAAGTGCGGTTCGGCTGAGAGCCGTCATTTTTATGATAGGTATAAACCTTCTTATTATTGGTCAAATAATCGTTATGCTGCTCCATATTGCAGCCGCTGTAGTACAGTGCAGCGATGACTACCTTTTGCTCAGGAGCCTCATTGTGGAATACTTCGTACAGCAGATTAGTAGCATCCAGTCCGTGAGAGTTGCCCAACACAAGCACCTTCAAGGTACCTTCTTCATTGGTTTGCACTGCCTCAGCAATACCAGGCAGTTTAATGTCAGCCATCACAGACTTAAACTTGGTGTACATATTCACCACAGCACTGACCTGTGTCTCAGACAGAGTTGGAACGATCTGATCGATTCCCTCTAACTGTTCCATCAAGGAGCGGCTGACTGTCGTGCCAAAGATGCACTGGCCGTCTGCGGTCTTGGCGTAGGCTCTGCCGTAGACATCCGTTTTCATGTTTCGCAGATTGACATCGTCAGAGTTGCGACTCTTTAAAATACCTTTAAGCAATGTGCTGGTTGAATTGCCGAGGTTTCCATAAGGACCGCTTTCAAAGCCGCTGATCTCGGTATAGCGGCAAGTCTCATCCATATTTTCAGCATCCGGGATATCATAGACGCTCAGGGCAACACCAAATGTGCTGATCAGCGGAGCGGCTTTTTCATCGGCGCGGAAATAGCTCTTGTAGTATAGACCAGGCTCTTGCCTGTCATCGGTCGCGTCCACTCGCAGGGTCATGGCATAGATCTGAAGCCTGACGCAGTGGAAAGAGATAACACCGTTTTCATTGACAGCAAGATAGGAATCATCTGAATGGCCTGCATCCGCAGACGCACCTGCGTATGCGCCGATCACCTGGGTGATCCTTCCGTACCTGCCGTCGGCAACGGTAAAGTCAATGGTGGCAGAATCCATGCCGTAGAGGGTACACCCCTCTGCCACAGTCACAGTGCCGTTGATGCTGCAGGTGTTCATCTGCAGATAAATATTTTTATTTACCGTGATATCGCCCTGGACGGGTTTCAGCATCTCCACTAAACCGCCAACAGGTGCGGCATCGATCGCCTCCTGCAGGCTTTGGTAGCCCTGACCGTTGGCTGCTGCCACAGTGCCTACAGGATATGCAGACAGAACAAGACTGCCGTTTTCAGGAAGCGCAGTCGGATACATATCGCTGGTACAGTTGACAGTACCTTTCCATTCAGCAGCGCTGCATACGCCAACGGCCAAGCCTTGATGCAGAACAACGGAGGGTTCATAGCTTATGCCGGCAGTTCCGGTAAAATCACTGTTCACAACGAAGCGTGTGCTGTTATTCGTTGTAAAGTAGATGTCCTCAACCTTGGCATCGCCGCCCAGTGTCACCTTGGAAGAGCTGCTCGCCACATAGATGCAAGGACCGGCACCGGATTCCGGTGCCTTGCCGGAGGTAATCTCGCCGCCTAGAATGTTCAGTGCGCCGCTGGCATAGACAGCACCGCCGGCGCCCTCAATTCCCGTAAACTCATAGGTGCAATCCACCACCTCGCCGCCAACGATCTTACCACCGTAAACATTCAAAGTGCCGGTAGCTTGGATGACGCCGCCACGACCGGTACCACCAAAGGAGGCATTGGGATCGTGAGTGAATGTGAGGGTTCCGGCATAGAGGTTGAACGTGTTGGAACCGCCGACCGAAACTGTACCGCCACCGGGGTTATTGCTGCCTGCTTTGCCATTAACGCTTCCGCCACCCACAGTATCCATAACGCTCAATACCGAACCCGAGCCGCTGATATTTAAAGTCCGGCCGTTTGTAGAATAGCTGTGACCCTGCAAGTCAAGGCACACCTGTGCTCCGCCATTAATTGTGTACTGTTTCGCCGCAGAGGTTCCGTAATCCTTATCCAGATAATAGTGGTATGTACCTGCTACGACAGGTGCAGTGGTGGTGAATGGTTCCCACTTGACGAAGGTCTGGCAATGAGGACACTCGTAGCGCACATCCGCAACAGAGGGTGCAGTCAACTTCAAGCTTGTTCCGTTGGCTGTGATGCCATAACCGGAACCATTGGTGCAGTAAAGATCCCCTCCGCTGATTGCGCCATTGTTTACCAGCGTACCGATAGCAGTTCCCTCAGCTAGGGTAATACCAGACCTATAAGCAAGATTCGCCTTGCCGGTATAAGCACCGTCAATGATAAAATTTGTGGGGGTGTTATAGGCAAAATAAATCTCGTCTACCTGTGCATCGCCGGAAAGCCGCACCTTGCAGCTGGTCGCGCGGACATTGACACAGCTGCCGGTGGGGGCAGAGCCGCTCTTTACCATGCCGCCGTACAGATTCAGCGTGCCGCGCTCCTGGATGTCTATAGTACCGCCTTGAACCTTGACCGTTGCGCCGTTGAAAATACCTTCGTACAGATTCAATGTTCCTCCGGGATAGATGGCAACCGCGCCACCGGCAGTTGTGAACATACTCTCCGGGGTCTTTACATCAAGATTGTAGGTGCCGCCATAGATGTTCATCGTGCAGTAATCAGCCACCCAAGCGATACCGCCTGCACCGTTATTGGAATTACTTGCGTAAAGATCACCCTTGGTGTAGCTGTGGCTGGTAACAGTAGCCCCACCCACAGAGTCCTGGATGCTGATGGCAGCAGGTGCCGAAGCGGTGGCTTGATACGCCAGGAATGCACGACCCTTAGGAAATACCAGATCCTTACCGTTCAGATCGATACACGCAGTGACACCTGCCTGGACAATGATCTGCGATGCGTTTGTCGTATCGGCTGTTACATAATAATGCTTATGCACCGTCGTCTGTCCCTCGGGAATCGCCACGGTTCCAAACACGATAGGCTCCCATGTAACACTCTGCTTGCACGCCTCACAGTAGCCGCTTTTGGTAGTCGCTGCCATAGAGGATACGACCAAGCAGCCGATCAGAAGTGTAATGGCACAAGCCGCAATGCAAATTCTTTTCTTCATAAAGCTTCCTCTTTTCCAGTGAAATTGGGTTGCTGCATAACATTTGGATTATAATTTACCAACCATGCAATGTCAACATCGACACACCGCTATATCCGGTCTATATGTATTTTTATTTGAAGCTGACAGCACCGTGCACCTTGGGTGATGCGCCAAAGTGGCGTTTATAGGAACGAAAGAAGGTCGTATAGTCCTTAAAACCGCATTGGAGGCAGGCATCGCCAGGCTGCACGCCCCCGTCTATCAGTTCCTTAGCCAAGAACAGCCGTTTTACAGTAATATATTCCCAGGCTGTTGTGCCTGTCGACTGCTTAAAAATGCGGTTCAGGTGCGCCTTGCTCAAAAAGAATTGTTCGGCAAGAATATCCAAAGACAGTTCTTCTGACAGGTTTGCGTTTATGTACGCAATAATAGGCGCTACCCGGTCTCTCTGGACTTCGACCGGTGCCTCCCGGACGATCGGTGTGTACTCTGAAAGCTCACTAAGAAGGGGCAGCAAGTAGCACAGGCGTTTCTGATCATCCTTGGTTTGGCTGATCTTATTCAGATATTCCTGGCAGCGCCTGTCCGGAAACAGATTTGCCTGATAATGATTAAACTTCCCCAGAGGACGGTCGTCAAACATAGCCAGCAGTTCTGCAGCATTCACAGATTCCAAAAGCTGGGTAATCTCAAAATTCACATGCATCCGCTCATACCGGGCCGGTGAACGCAGTTGGAAGGTATGGACCTCACCCTTGCGCATCAGCATAATATCTCCGGGCAACAGATGATATCGGCTTCCCTCAACGCAATAGTCTGCATCTCCGGAAATCAGGCAAAAAATCTCATAGGAATCGTGGCTGTGCATGGTTTCCGGAAGGGATACAGGATTCTCCGTGCAGGCGCGCCTGCTGTGGATATACATATGCAGAGACATTTCACCACCTCCTCACTCATTGTAATACAAGATGTTCATTTTTGCAATGTGATTTGCATGGATTTGCAATTGCAGGTAAAAAAAATACTTTGTATAATAGTAAGTGAATATGCTGGTTTACTTTTATCGGCAAATACATATTTGGAGGCTACACGATGAAGATTTATGCTTTTGCAGATGAATCCAGTCCTGTTTTTGACGAACAGATCCTTGCTATGAAACGCAATAAGCTGGATGGTCTGGAGATCCGCGGTGTGGACGGTGTCAATGTTTCCGACATCACTCTGGAAAAGGCGCAGGAGGTTCGCGCGAAAATGGATGCCGCAGGTTTGAAGACCTGGTCTATCGGCTCCCCCATCGGCAAGATCAATATCGTTACCGGTGATTTTGAGGCACATCTTGACAAGCTGCGCCATACCATTGAGATTGCAAAAATTCTCGGCGCAGAGAATATCCGCATGTTCTCCTTCTTCATGCCCAAGGACGAAGATCCTGCGCAGTACAAGGACGAGGTCATCCGCCGGCTGAAGATCTTTGTAGAGGTCGCTGCCGATTCCGGCATTGCTTTGTGCCACGAAAATGAAAAGGGCATCTACGGCGATAATGCCGCAAGATGTCTCGAGATCCACAAGGCAGTACCTGAGCTGAAGGGCATCTTTGACCCTGCCAACTTTGTCCAATGCGGTCAGGATACGCTGGAAGCCTGGGAGCTTCTGCATCCCTACATCAAATACATGCACATTAAGGACGCATTGGCTGATGGCAGCGTCGTTCCTGCCGGCAAGGGCGCAGGCAATGTTGACGAGGTCGTTGCCAAGTTCCGCGCGCAGGGCGGCTGCGCCGCAACGATCGAACCTCACCTGACTGTTTTCAAAGGACTTCAGGATCTGGAACAGGAAGGCAACACCAGCGAGGTTGGTAAGATCGCTTTTGCCTCTAAAGAGGAAGCATTTGACGCTGCCTGCGACGCATTTAAGGCTGTGCTGATGAACAAGAAGATCCGTCTGGGTATTATCGGTATCGGCAATATGGGCTCCGGTCATGCCGGTAAGCTGGTGAAGGGTCAGTGTCCCGATTTTGAGCTTGTTGCCGTTGCTGACACTAAGCCTGCCAGACTGACCTGGGCAAAGGAAAACCTGTATCAGCGGATCGTTTGCTTTGAAGATCCCATCGCAATGCTGGACAGTGGTCTGATCGATGCCTGCTTTGTCTGCACCCCCCACTACGACCATCCCAAGTACGCCATTGAGTGCATGAAGCGTAGCATCCATGTTATGGTCGAGAAGCCTGCAGGCGTGTATACCAAGCAAGTCCGGGAAATGAACGAGGAAGCTGCCAAGCACCCCGAGGTGGTCTTCGGTCTGATGTTCAACCAGAGAACCAACTGCGTTTATCGCAAGATGCGTGAGCTTGTTCAGTCTGGAAAGTACGGCCAGATTCGCCGCACCAACTGGCTGATCACCAACTGGTACCGTCCTCAGGCTTATTACGATTCGGGTGACTGGCGTGCCACCTGGTCCGGCGAGGGCGGCGGCGTTCTGCTGAATCAGTGTCCGCACCAGTTGGATCTGTGGCAGTGGATCTGCGGTATGCCCAAGAAGGTCCATGCCCACCTACAGTACGGCAAATGGCACGATATCGAGGTTGAGGACGATGTGACCGCCTATGTGGAGTACGAAAACGGCGCTACCGGCGTATTTATTACCAGTACCGGCGATCCCTACGGCACCAACCGTTTCGAGATCCAGATGGATAAAGCTAAGCTGGTAGTTGAGAACGACGAGCTTAAGGTTTGGGAATATGAGATGACTGAGCAGGAATTCTCCAAGACCAACACCAAACCCTTCGGCAGCGTAAAAAAGACTGAGATCGAGATTGAGACTGACGGCGAGAATCCCCAGCACATGGGTGTTCTGAGAGCCTGGGGCGGCGCGATCCTGCGTGGTACTCCCCTGGTTGCAAAAGGCGCTGAGGGTATCAACGGACTGACGCTGTCCAATGCTATGCATCTGTCCTCCTTCACCGGCAAAACAATTGAGCTTCCCTTTGACGAGGAGCTTTACTACGAAGAACTGATGAAGCGTGTGGCAACCTCCAAGAAAAAGGAAACTGTTAAGGAAGTTGTAGCAGATACCAGCAGCTCCTTCGCAGGAACGAAGTAATATACAAGCAGCTGGGTCTTTTGCAAATGAAGGTTTGCGAAAGACCCAGCTTTACCTTTCTCCATATATCTGTTGTCTGTCCGATTCTTGACACTTTATTCTTTTCCTGTTATGATATGCCCGAATTTTAACGAAAGGAGCTGTCTATGAAAAAACGGTTGTTGATAACGATCTGCAGTGCTGCGGCTGTCATTCTTCTCACCCTTCTCGGTAATCGTATTCTTTCCCCCGGCACAACTGCAGACCAAGCCCTTCCCCCAATTGATGATCCCGGCGCTATCTACGACAACGCCGCCAAAGCCCTGGAGTCAGAACAGGATCTGGATCTGACCATTTCAACAACAATTCAGACCACTGTTGACAGCAGCGTTTTTCTGGAAATCGCCCAGCAGAATCTGTTCTATCGTGAGATGGGTACAGATAGCTTTTGTGCTGAGCTTTCGGAAACCCTTACCATCGACAGTCACAGCGTCCAGATTCACGAGACATACGCCGAGGGCGCTGCATATGTCGCGCTGGGAGACGGCTATTTTTCCACGCCGCTGTCTCCCGAGGCATATCTGGCGCGTTTTGCCCCAGCAGTCCTACTGGATGCACAGCTTTACGGCAGCATTACCGGTGTTGATACCGGCGAAGGCTATATACTCTCCTTTGTCCAGGCTTCCGCACCGGAAGCTTGGTTTCTGAAAGACACATATGCGCTTTTGGAAGCCGCCGGCACAGCCTACATCAGCTACGAAGGACAGCTTACTAAAAGCATATACACCACAGCTTATTCTAAAGGGGAAGTGACCTATCGCCAAACTGTCATCGTTGAGGCATCCAGTTCTTCTGAGGCTATCCAGCGCCCGGACACTGCCGCTATGTGTACCGCTATTGAATATTTCGACGCTCCGCGGCAACTGGAACGGGCCACCGGCTATCTGCTGCAAGCGCAGGATGTAAGCGCGGTTTATGAAGACAGCACCTATTTCCAGGCATTCGGCGACAAGTGCGACAAAGAGATTACTTTGCACACCCATAGAGACGAAGCATGGTCTGCCCGGGTCGATACAATAGAAACACTTACCAACGACAGCCGCATTGACCAGGCATCAAAGCAGCATAAGACCGAGTTATTCGCAAATAATCAATATTCCGTCTCTACAAATGACGCTGCGGCTGTTGTAAATCCGGAGATAAGTGTAAACGAGATGTACAGCTACTGCCGGAATCTTCTTGTCAGCACTGTGATGCTGCCGCAACATATCGCCGGTGCACAGATGACTGAGACTGACGGTATTCAGCGGATCACTTTTTCCGGAAACGAAGCCTTTGCAGCGCTGATCAGCTCCAACACCTGTCAGGTGCTTTACAAGGAACCTGAAATGCTCAACTCCCTTGCCCAATCCAGCAATACCGACACCCTGGAGTGTTATCTGGAAGTTGACAGCAGCACCGGACTGCCGGTTTCTTCCGGCATCCTTTTCAGTGGGACATACATGATCGAAGGACTTCCCTATCAGCTCCAGTTCCAGGCAGATCAGTCATACGATCTACAGAGCGAAACAGCATTTGACGCAATCAACAAAGCAGCAGGAACTTAACCGTTCCTGCTGCTTTGCCTATGTTATTGGCTTTTCTTTAATTTTTTTGCAAGTTCGCTAGTGACGGCGGCGCAGCGTTTGGCGGCGATGGCTTCAAAGGTTGGGTAATCCATCTGCGCCGTGCCGTCTGCCTTATCGGATATGGCACGGATGACCACAAACGGAATTCCATTGCGCCAGGCGGCGTGGGCGATCGCCGTACCTTCCATTTCAGTACACAAGGCACCGGTATCAGCGATGATCCTTTCTTTCAAAGCATCGTCGCAAACAAACTGGTCACCGCTGGCGACTCTTCCGATCCGGGCATGACCTGTGTTTACCTGCTCTGCTGCTGCAAATGCATACTCCGTCAATGTTTTATCCGCCGGGAACGCCCGGACTGACATACCGGGAACCTGTCCTACGGGATAGTTAGGATTCAATACATGGCAATCAAAATCATGATACATGGCATCCCGGCTGATCACAAAGTCTCCGATATCCAACTCGGCACACAAAGAGCCTGCTACTCCGGTATTGACCAGGTGTGTGATGCCGAACCGGTCACACAGGATCTGTACGCACATCGCCGCGTTTACCTTACCAACGCCGCACACGACAACCACTACCGGCAGTTCCTCCAACAATCCCTGATAAAAGGTCATGCCGGCATAGTCTTCAGCAACCAGTTCCGTCATTTGCTCCTTCAGTGTTTCAACCTCAACGGTCATTGCACCGATAATTCCAAGTTTCATTGTACTACGCTCCTTTATTCCGGGTAGACCAGTCTGCTTTTGGGGGCATTTTCAAGCAATTCAGCATATTTCCGACCCCAGTAATTTGCCATTGGCAGGTTCATATCCAAATAGTTTCCACAGTCCTTTGCAGTAGCGCCGGGTACTTCCCCTTTAAAATCAGCGATAAAGCGGAAGCAATCCTTAACCAGCGGCAGAACCTCCTGGCTGGTAAGGTCCCCTGCAAGCAAAAGGTAAAAACCGGTGCGGCAGCCCATGGGACCAAAATACAGAACGCGGTCACGCCACTGGGGGTCGTTACGCAGGTAAGTTGCTGCCAGATGCTCGATGGTATGCACTTCGGCTGTATTCATCACCGGTTCTTCATTGGGGCTTGTCAGGCGCAGGTCAAAGGTCGTAACCGTCTCAGTGCCCACCTTATCCTTCCGGGATACATACAGACCAGGCTGCAGCCGAATATGGTCGATCGTAAAGCTTGTGATCTTTTCCATTAAAATCTCCTTATTGAGGGTAATATTATGCTTATCATACCGCAAATCTCGACTGATTGCAAGAAAAACCCACCGCTTGCTTTTTTATAGAATCAAAGTTATAATGACTAAAAGGAATTTGAAAGGTGGATGACCATGGACGATCAACAAAACAGCAAAACACGCCCTGTAAATCCCCGGCGCAAAAAGCGCAGCCAACTACAGGTTTTCAAGGAAGCATATCTGCCTGTTTTGATCGCCTGTATTGCCCTGCTGCTGATCCTGACATTCATCATTGGCGCGGTTTCCAGAGGGATCCAGCGAAGCCAGTATGAGGCGCAGAAAAAGCTTGATGCCTCTATCGCAGAAGCGAACGAGCTTGCGCGTCTGGCTCAGGAGGCTGCTGAACTGTCTAAGCGCGCTGCGTCCGCTGCGCGACATTATGATTACGAAGAAGCGCTCCGGATCATCGACAGCTTCCAAGGGGATATAAACAGCTTTCCGGAGCTTGCGCAAAAGCGTGAGGAATATGTGAAGGCAAAGGATACACTGGTTTTGTGGACCGATCCCGGTCAGATCTTAAACCTGTCCTTCCAGCTTCTGATCGCAGATCCTGCAAGAGCCTTTCAGGATGAAACCTACGGGACTTCCTATAACCGGAATTTTGTGACCACCGATGAGTTTACCAAAATATTGCAGCAGTTATACGATAATAACTACATTCTCATTTCCATGTCGGACATTGTTGACGGGACACAAGTGAAGGATCTCTATTTGCCCAGCGACAAAAAGCCGCTGATCCTTACGCAGACACAGGTCAATTACTACACTTATATGACAGACAGCGACGGGGATAAGCTGCCAGACAAAGGTGGCGACGGCTTTGCCAGCAGGCTGATCCTGGATGCCAACGGCAACTTAACCTGTGAAATGGTCGACAGCACCGGTCAAGCTGTCACAGGTGCGTTCGATTTAGTTCCGATTCTGAATTCCTTCGTTGAGACCCATCCGGATTTCTCATACAAAGGTGCCAAGGCGATCCTTGCCGTTACCGGGTATGACGGGCTGTTTGGCTACCGCACCAATGCCAAAGCCAAAGAATTCTTCGGTACAGAACGATACGACGAGGAAGTTCTTGGCGCAACGAAAGTGATCGACGCACTGCGTGCAGACGGCTATGAACTGGCATGCTATACCTACGAAAATGTTGCCTATGGCAGCTACAGCGCTGACCAGATCCAGACCGATCTTAATAATTGGAATTCTGAGGTTACCCCTCTGCTCGGCACTGTAGATACTCTGGTTTACGCAAAGAACAGCGATATTAACGGCAGCACCGCCATTTATACCGGCGAAAAATATGCAGTGCTGCAGTCTTCTGGCTTTACTTGCTATCTTGGTTTCTGCACAGACGGAGCACCTTGGTTCTCTGCCCAGAGCGAATATATCCGGCAGGGACGGATCTTAGTGAGCGGTTCTACTCTTGCCCACAATGGAGATTGGTTTTCCGGAATACTGGATGCCGCTTCTATCCTTGATCCATCCCGTGGCACGATTCCCGGTTAATAAAAATCTGCTGTGACTTGCTTTAAGTCACAGCAGATTTTGTTATTTGTCAGCGCCCCGCAGCTCGATGATCTGATCACGCAGCACCGCTGCATACTCGTACTCCATCATTCTTGCGGCTTCCTTCATTTGCTTTTCCAACCGGGCGATCTCCTTCTCCTTTTCCGCCTTCGTCATCTTTATGCCGGTACGCCCCTTGCGTTCGGCCGTGGGAGAGGAAATTTCTATCAGGTCACGCACAGATTTTATGATCGTTTTCGGAACGATCCCATGGGCTTGATTGTAAGCGTCCTGTATCTGGCGGCGGCGCGCAGTTTCATCGATGGCCACACGCATGGAATGGGTCACCGTGTCCGCATACATGATAACCAGACCTTCTGCGTTACGCGCTGCACGCCCAATCGTCTGGATCAGACTGGTTTCAGAGCGCAGAAAACCCTCCTTGTCAGCATCCAG
>JAZOSG010000080.1:0-7079 GCA_045657005.1 Faecousia sp. | reverse complement strand
AGCACCGGTTCTGCACGCCGGGACAGCACCACAGCCGTAAGCAACCAAAATTATGAGGCGCTGAGCGGCAAGGTGCTGAATCTGCGCACGGATGTGGACGGCATCCGGGCGGAAAACGCCGATACTGCCGGAAAGCTTGCCACCCTTTCGCTGGATATAAACGGCATCCGGGGACAAGTGGAAAAACACAGCTCCAGCCTTGACGGGGTGCTACAGAAAGTGACAGGCGTGGAGCAGACGGCAGAAAATCTGCACATCACAGTGGAAAGCATCCGGACCAATGGCACGGATAAAGTGAAGACCTCCATGGGCTATACCTTTGACGACGAGGGGCTGCACATTGCCAAAAGCGGTGAGCAGATGGCAAACCGCCTGGACAACACCGGTATGTATGTGACCCGTTCCGGTGAGACCATCTTGCAGGCAAACGATGTTGGTGTGGTGGCAACGGAGGTAAAGGTGCGTAATTACCTGGTCGTGGGAGACCACGCCCGGTTTGAAGATCATCCGGGGCAGCGTACAGCCTGCTTCTGGTTAGGGGAGGGATAAAAATGGCTTTAGAAGGATCCTTTTACGGAACGACCGCAAACGCTAATATCAAACCGAAGATCACCTGGTCGGCGACCCAGAGCGTCACCGGGAACTATTCAGACATCACGGCGACACTGAGCTACAGCCGTACCAATTCCGGTTATACCACCGGCGGCTACTGGTCCGGCAGTCTGTCGATCGGTGACAGCACCGGCACGGTGTCTTCCCAATACATTGAGATCACCCAGGGTAGCGATACCGTTGCCATCACCCACAAAGCCCGGGTATATCACGATGAATACGGCAAGCTTACTGTGCCCATCACTGCTACCGGTAAGATCGCCGGCAGCTCTCTGACGGGAACGGCCATTTCTGCGAAGGTGACCCCGGACACTATTGCCCGGGCATCTGCTGTAAGCGCGTCAGATGCCAATATCGAAAGCTGTGCTACGGTTGTCATCAGCCGGAAAAATAATGCGTTTACCCACTCTGTCGCCTACCAATTCGGCACGCTTTCCGGCTATATTGATGCTGACGGCAATTGCACAGATACGGAGGTCAAGCTGTCTGCGACGACCTTAAATTTTCTACTGCCGGAGCGCTTTTATGACCAGATCCCGGACAGCCCCACGGGCAAATGCTGCCTTACCTGCCGTACCTATTCCGGGTCTGCCAGGATCGGAGGAGATCAGACGGCAGAATTTACAGTCACCGCCGCTGAAAGCCTGTGCGCCCCTGTTGTCACAGGTACAGTGGTGGATGTAGATCCCAAGGCAGTAGAACTGACGGGGAATGACCAAAATTTTATCCGATACTGCTCTGATGCTTTGTGCACCATTGATGCCGAGGCTTTGCACGGCGCGTCCATAGTGGAGAAAAAGATCGAGGGTGTCGCTGTCGACGCAGACAGCAGGACCATTGAGAATTTCGCGGGCAACGCGGTAGCCTTCTGGGTAAAGGACAGCCGCGGCTATACAGCAACATATTATGCCGAAACCAATGGGATTCCCTATGTGATCCTGACCAACAACGCCCAGTGTAAGCGCACAGATCCCACCAGCGGCAAAGCGATCCTGACCCTTAAAGGAAATTGCTACAACGGCAGTTTTGGAACAGCGGACAACGCGCTTGCGATCCAGTACCGGGTCAACGACGGCGATCTGATCACCACAGCCCCACAGATCAACGAGGACCATACCTACTATGTCACAATAGAGCTGTCCGGGCTGGACTACACCCAAAGCCACACGGTCCGGGTGGATGTGTACGATGCCCTTTCAGAGCCCGTCAGCAAGACGCTGACGCTCAGCAAGGGAATCCCGGTATTCGACTGGGGCGAGGGGGATTTTTCCTTCCATGTGCCGGTGGACATGCCCGGGTTGACCATCAACGGCCAGCCTCTGGAAAGCTATATCCGCAGCATTATTGAACAATAGAAATTGCAGAACAACACAAGGAGGATCATTTATGGAAAAAATTCATACACTTACCGTTAACGGTCAGACATATACTTTAGAAGACCCATCTGCCGCCCGAATCGATGACAGCGTAGTGGGTAGCGATGCCTGGTCGGGAAGGCAGATCATCGATAAACTTTGCCCTGCCTTTTCTGAAAAAGGCGCGGAGGTGACCTGCAAGCCTTTGCAGGGCTATCCGCTGGGCGTTATCTCCCACATCCAGGCGGTGCAGGAAGGTAGCGGCGATCCCAGACCTCAGATGTGGAAGGCTGCCTCCCATATGATCACATATCCCATCGATGACAGGGCGTATGCCGCCCAACTGACGATTGGCGAAACTTACCGGGTCACAGCACACAGCGAAACGGCGCTTACTGGGATCACCGTGGAAATAGCGGAAACCGGGGAATCCATATCCGGCACATTTGAGGGAAATACCTTTCAATTTACGATGCCCCTGCATGCACCTAGCTCCGATGGCAACAGCAGCGAAGTGTATATTACTGCCTGTGCGGAAGAGGAGGTGTTTTCCGCCTCGTTTACTCTGCAGCAGTTGATCCCCGGTAATGTCCGTCCGATTACCGGTTTTGATGCTGTACAGCTGACCCATGGGAATATAGAAGGCAGCTCGGCGCTGACCGCGGTATTGGGTCAAACGGTGGGTAAAGGCACTTATAACTGGAACACGGGGGTTCTGACGGTTACCCATGCTCTGATCCGGCTGACATCGGATATGAGATGGGCAATGACCGGCGCATCCAATCCCAACGGCATCAGGAGCTTCTATGTTAACGAAAACACTGAAAATGCCAGGGATTCTCAGAATTATCCGGTGAGATCATCCCATTATATCAATAATTACAACTGGGCCGTCAGCAGTGTTACTTATGAGAACGCGATCAAGATACTCAATTCCAGAATCTATCTTACAGACGCACGGTTTACCGATCTGGCTTCTTTTAAGGCGTTTTTGGAGGAAGAGACTGTACAGCTGATGTATGCCCTGAAAGAGCCGGTGACCTACCAGCTTGCACCTGCGCAGATCCTGGCACTGTCCGGGCAGAACATGTTGACCAGTAATACCGGGGATACAGAAGTCTGCGGCAGGTTGGATATGATCCCTCTGCTGCAATCGCTGATGGAAAAGATTTAAACCCGTAACGAAAAAGGAGGAGAGCTATGTTTAAAATTGCATATTGTGCAGGGCATTACCTGCAAACCCCCGGCAAACGGGTTCCGGCGGCGCTGGATGGGGAGCAGACCCGGGAATGGGTGCTCAACGACCGGGTGGCGGATGCCTTTGCCCGGGCGGCGCAGGACTATGACGGTGTGGTGCTGCTGCGCACCGACGACCCCACCGGCAGCACGGATATCTCGATCCGCAGCCGCACAGACAAGGCAAACACCTGGGATGCGGATCTGTACATCGATATGCACCACAACGCTGGGATCAATCTGGGGACTGGCGGCGGTGTAGAGGCGTTTTGCAACCCGGGCAGTGAAAAAGGCAGGAAATACCGGGACGCCATTTATGAGGCTGTTATTGCCGCCGGAGGCTTAAAGGGCAACCGCGCCCAACCCCTGCAGGAAAAGGCCTTTGATTCCCTGCGGCTGACCACTATGCCGGCAGTGCTCATTGAGTACGGCTTTATGGATTCTGCCACGGACTGGCCTGTGATCCGTCAACTGGAGTATTCCCGCAAGGTGGCAGAGGCGACCATGGCGGCAGTGGCGAAACTGGCAGGCTTACAGAAGAAAACAAAGGATGAAAATGAGGAGGTATGTGAAGTGGAATTAAAGGTGTTGAAAAGAGGCAGCCGGGGAGATTCTGTCCGGGCAATGCAGCGGCTCTTGATCGGGGAGGGCATCTCCTGCGGACCAAAGGGCGCGGACGGAGAATTCGGCGGCAAGACCGACGCGGCAGTGCGTGCTTACCAGAGCAAAAAGGGACTGACGGCAGACGGCGCTTGCGGCGCTGCCACCTGGGGAAAGCTCCTGGGCGTGTAATGGGAGCGTATACCAATGAGCGATATCATCGTAGCACTTTTGGGCTTTGCCGGTACACTGGCAGGCTCGCTTCTGGGTGTTATCACCGCCCAGAAGCTGACCCAGTACCGGTTGGCGCAGCTGGAGGAAAAGGTCAACCGGCACAATAACCTCATCGAGCGCACCTTCCGTCTGGAGGGGCGCATGGATGAGGCGGAGCACGATATCCGGGACCTGAAATCCTATCACAAGCCTGTAAATTAGAGGAGGTACATATGAAAGAGCTTTGGGGAAATATTGCCAATCTATTTAAGGTCAAGACCTTGGTCACCCTGGTAGTGATCGCGGTGTTTGCGGTGCTTGCCCTCAGGGGCAGCATCCAGCCGGATAATGTGATGATCATCATATCCATGGTGGTCTCCTTCTACTTCGGCACCCAGCACGAAAAACAAATCCCCGGCGCATAGGAATGGATAATTGAGGATGAAATTCCAATTTATCGAGCTACCGCTCGAAGTTAACAGTTAACAGTTAACAGTTGACAGTTGACAATTGAGGTATTTTCCTACGGAAAATGATTCAAATAGTCGCCGAAGGCGACACCTTAACTGTCAACTATCCACAATCAACTGTCCACTGTTTATCGCTCTATCGGAGCGATAAACTGGAATTTGGACAGCAAAAAAGGACTGCGCAGGCAGTCCTTTTTGCATAGGGTTATAGTGGTTATGCCACCTGTTTTGCCACGATCACCAGCCGGCCATTGACCTGAGAGTACTCACAGGTGGACAGGCAGATCAGCTTGTCGCCGGGTTGGGCATCCACGCCGGTATCGTACAGAGAAAGCTTCTGGCATCTTTCGACGAAGCTATTGAAGGTCGCCTCGTCCTCCATATCCACATAGGTGTGGTAGGGGAAGCCCTGACCCACCGTGGCGGTGGTCAGGAACACCGCCATCACCTCATAGGTGTGCAGCGCCTCCAGAGTATCGAAGTAGATGTAGGGATGCTCTTGGCAGAATGCTTTTTTCTGGTACTTCTCCAGCTGACCGAACATAGAGCCGTCACGCATGTGGTGACCGTAGATGACGATGTTGTCCGAGGGGGCAAAGGCATCGCAATCCGCCTGGATAAACAGGCAGCCGCGCTTGCTGTTCTCGCCGTCAAAGTTTCTGTGCAGGTAGTGCTCCGGGTCTGCCGGGGTCTGCATTACCGGGTAATCCACCACGGTACCGGGGATCTTCAGCCAGCCGATGATGTCGCTGTTCATTTCGTACAGGGCGGCAAATTCCGGTAGCACAAGCCGAGGCTCTCCGGTTTTAGGGTCAGTGACCTCCACCATCACAGGTGCGGTAGGCTCGGTAATTTCTTCGTCAGTGGACTGGGTGGCATCCGGCACGGTGGGCACAGGACGGGGGGTGGTGGCCTCCGTTTTCAAGGCAGCCAGATCGCTGTAACGGTTTTGCTGGTTGTAGCCGTCAATAAAGTAGGCAGCCAGAAAGCCGCCGCTGACCAGAAACACACCGGCAAAGATGAGGATCAGGGTGTTGTATAACCATTTTTTCATAAGCTCACATCCTTTGCTTTCTATTCTAGCGTGTTTTTGGAAAAAAGTAAAGCGGTGAAAGATTTCCTTTTAGCGAGTGAAGGAAAACTTGCAGAATCCTCAAAAAATGCACAACGAACATGCAAAAAACCGTGATTTCCCGGAGAAAATATTCCGCACCTTTGGGATTTGATGGTTTTTGTGAAAAATTACCATGAAATTATTTTTGGACAGACTTGCATTTTGTGAGCATTTTTCCGGAAAAACAGTTGCGCAGGAACCGGATGTCTGCTACAATGGGTGCATCTTGAAAAATATAGGAGGCGTTTACTATGCATTACATTGACGAAATCAAGCAGCGCGTTGCCCAGCAGAACCCCGGCATGCCTGAGTTCCATCAGGCTGTGGAGGAGGTTCTGGAGTCTCTGCGCCCTGTCATCGAGAAGAACGAGGAGGCCTACCGCAAGGTGGCTTTGCTGGAGCGTCTGACCACCCCCGAGCGTGTGGTCATGTTCCGTGTTCCCTGGGTGGATGACCAGGGTCAGGCTCATGTGAACAACGGCTACCGCGTGCAGTTCAACGGCGCGATCGGCCCCTACAAGGGCGGCCTGCGTTTCCATCCCTCTGTTAACCTGTCCGTTATGAAGTTCCTCAGCTTCGAGCAGAACTTCAAGAACGCTCTGACCGGTCTGCCCATGGGCGGCGCTAAGGGCGGCGCGGACTTCGATCCCAAGGGCAAGTCTGACAATGAGATCATGCGCTTCTGCCAGAGCTTCATGACTGAGCTGTACCGCTACATTGGCGCGGACGAGGACGTTCCTGCCGGTGATATCGGTGTGGGCGGTCGTGAGATCGGCTACCTGTTCGGTCACTACCGCCGCATCCGCGGTGCTTATCAGGGCGGCGTGCTCACCGGTAAGGGTCTGAGCTACGGCGGCAGCTTGGGCCGTACCCAGGCTACCGGCTATGGTCTGCTGTACCTGACCGAGGAGCTGCTCAAGTGCAACGGCAAGGAGCTGAAGGGTCTGACGGTTGCTGTTTCCGGCGCCGGCAATGTGGCTACCTACGCTATCGAGAAGGCATGGCAGCTGGGAGCAAAGCCTGTTACCTGCTCTGACTCCACCGGCTGGATCTACGATCCCGACGGCATCGATGTGGCTACCTTGAAGGAAGTCAAGGAAGTTAAGCGCGCTCGCCTGACCGAGTACGCAAAGGCCCGTCCCAACGCTCAGTACCATGAGGGCAAGGGTGTCTGGACTGTCAAGTGCGATGTGGCTCTGCCCTGCGCTACCCAGAACGAGCTGCTGATTGACGATGCCAAGGCTCTGGTAGCCAACGGCTGTATGGCCGTCGTGGAAGGTGCCAACATGCCCACCACGCTGGATGCCACCAAGTACCTGCAGGATAACGGCGTATACTTCGTCCCCGGCAAGGCCTCCAACGCAGGCGGCGTAGCCACCTCCGGCCTTGGAATGACCCAGAACTCCGAACGTCTTTCCTGGAGCTTCGAAGAAGTGGATGCCAAGCTGAAGACCATCATGGTCAACATCTTCCACAACC
>JAZOSG010000079.1:0-3035 GCA_045657005.1 Faecousia sp. | reverse complement strand
AAACCATAGGAATATTCAAAGAAATGGCAGGCTCTTCCACGCCCTTACGGTACTTGGTAAGGGGGGTGCGAAGGCTGACATTATCAGGAATGCAGTTTTCGCCGGTGTAGCCGGGGATCAGCAGGTACTCGCTGAAGGTGTGGCTGGGCTCAGAGTAGTAAAACGCCATGAAATTTACCTCCTGGAAAATATATGTAAAATAATTTATTTCTGTGTTGCCGGTTCTTTTTCCGGGGCGGCGGCTGTTCCGCCGTCGTAGAGCTGTACCTCGGGATTTCCGTGGCTGTCCAGCCGCTTGAAGTTGCCCATGATCCGGTTTGCGCTGCTGACGATCACAAAGCTGTCGGGGTATTTCGACACGATCTTTGTCAGCTCCGCCACCTGAGAGGGATTGACGATGCACAAAAGGATGCTCTTTTTATGACCGGTGTAAGCACCTCTGCCGGAAATGACTGTCGCCGTGTGGTGCAGATGGTGGATGATCTCCTCATTCAGCTCGTCGGCATGCTCGGTAATGATCTCACACCGGACGGCACTTTGGTGCTTGCGGCTCATGCTGTCTCTAAGGTTACTGGAAGTGTAGCAGTAGAGGATGCACAGCAGAACGGGCTCGATGTTGTAGCCGTAGACAAAATAGGACGCTGCCGCCACAGTGATATTAAGTACAAAAATAATATTGAAGAAATTCACATTGGGCTTATACTTGTGGATAAATCCGGCGATAAATTCCGTACCGCCGTAGCAAGCGTTGACCTTGAAGAGCATGTAGCCGCAGAAGCCGGTAATAAGACCTGCCACCAGGGGACCTAAAATGGTGCTGCTTGCGGTGGAATACACGAAAGCAGACAGGTCAAGCTTTTCCAACAGGGTCAAAAAGCCGGAAAACGCCAGGCTGTAGGTCAGTGTCCGCAGCGCCCGGGGCTTGCTGTTGACAAAGAAAGAGATAATGGCAAGGGGCACATTCAAAATCACTGTAGTAAAGCCCAGCTTGATGCCGAACATATGCTGCAGCATCGTGAAAATACCGTTCAGCCCTGCCGGGGCAAACCGGTTGGGAAACACGAACAGATGATAGTTAAACGCCATCACCAGTGCCGTCAGAACCACGATCACATACGATGCTGTCACTTTTAATGTGTTTTTCACCCTGCGCTGTCCTCTCTTAATTTTGGCATTTTTGTTATCTAGTATAATATCATACCCACCTGCCCGGGTCAAGCGTTTGAAGTGATAGAAAGCTCCATATTTTTTCAGGAATCTTTGTGAACTTTATTGCAATTGCTTTTTGGGTATGATATATTTTTAAACTGAGAAGATATGCAATAAGGAGAATCATATATGGCAGCACAGGAAAATATTCGTAATATCGCCATTATCGCCCATGTCGACCACGGCAAGACCACGCTGGTGGACGAGATGCTCAAGCAGGGCGGAATTTATCGGGAGAATCAGTCTACTGTGGAGCGGGTCATGGATTCCGGCGACCTGGAACGGGAGCGTGGCATTACCATCCTTGCCAAAAATACCGCCGTGCAGTACAAGGATACCAAAATCAACATTGTGGACACCCCCGGTCACGCGGACTTCGGCGGTGAGGTGGAGCGTATCTTAAAAATGGTCAACGGCGTTCTTCTGCTGGTGGATGCCGCGGAAGGTCCCATGCCCCAGACCCGTTTCGTACTGCAAAAGGCACTGGAGCTGGGTCACAAGGTCATTGTGGTGGTCAATAAGATCGACAAGCCAGACGCCCGGATCCATGAGGTGATGGACGAGGTGCTGGAGCTTTTGCTGGAGCTGAACGCCACTGACGAGCAGTTCAATTCCCCCACGGTTTTCTGCTCCGGCCGCCAAGGCACTGCCGCCTACGGTCCGGACGAGGTGGGCACAGATCTGGTGCCCCTTTTCGAGACTATCGTCAATTATATCCCGGCACCGGAAGGGGATGCGGAAGCTCCCTTGCAGCTGCTGGTGTCCTCTATTGATTACAACGAATATGTGGGCAGGATCGCCGTGGGTCGTGTAGAGCGGGGCACCATTAAGGTCAACCAGGAGGTCACCATCTGCGACTACCACGACGAAACCATCCGCACCAAGGGCAAGGTCGTTGCCCTGTACGCCTATGACGGACTGGGCAAGACCCCCATCCAGGAGGCAAGCGCCGGTGAGATCGTGGCGCTTTCCGGCATGGCGGATATCACCATCGGCAGAACTCTGTGTGCTCCCGATATGATCGAGCCGCTGCCCTTTGTGAAGATCTCCGATCCCACCATCGAAATGACCTTCGCGGTCAACGATTCTCCCTTTGCCGGTAAGGAGGGCAAATTTGTCACCTCCCGGAATCTCCGGGATCGGCTGGAAAAGGAGCTTTTGAAGGATGTTTCCCTGCATGTGACCGAGGCGAGCACCGACTCGTTTAATGTGGCAGGCCGGGGCGAGATGCACCTTTCCATCCTGATGGAGACCATGCGCCGGGAGGGCTACGAGTTCTCCGTGTCCACCCCCCGTGTGCTGACCAAGGAGATCGACGGCAAGCTTTGCGAGCCTGTGGAGCGGATGGTCGCCGATGTGCCTGAGGAGTGCATGGGCGCAGTTATTGAGAAAATGGGTCGCCGTAAGGGTGATCTGCTGAGCATGACCCCCATGGGCAGCCGCTACCGCCTGGAGTTTTTGGTTCCTTCCCGTGGTCTGTTCGGCTACCGCAGTGAATTTTTGACCGATACCCGTGGCGAGGGCATCATGTCCTCCGTTCTGGACAGCTACGCACCCATGAAGGGCGAGATCGAGCGCCGGCTGGTGGGCTCTTTGATCGCCCACGAAAGCGGTGAAGCCGTGGCCTACGGTCTGGGCGCAGCCCAGGAGCGCGGCGCGCTGCTGATCACCCCCGGCACCCCGGTGTATGCCGGCATGGTGGTGGGTATCTGCAGCCGCAACGAGGATATGACCGTTAACGTCTGCAAGCGCAAGCAGCAGACCAATATGCGCGCCTCCGGCTCCGACGACGCCATCCGCCTGGTACCTCCCCGTGTCTTCTCCCT
>JAZOSG010000078.1:0-2441 GCA_045657005.1 Faecousia sp. | reverse complement strand
CCTACAATACGGGCTGTACCGGCACTGACACCGACGATCCTGCCATCTTCACTGACGGTGGCAATATCCTGATCCAAGCTGATCCAGGTGATCGTGGGATCTTCTACCTTCACGCCCTTATCGTACACCGTGACAACGGGGATGATCTCGGTAATATCCTTGTCGGTTTTAAACAGTCCCAGCTCTGCTTTGTATGCAAACGCGGACTTCTCCAAATTGGCAATATCAAAGGTAATGTCCAAATTGGTCACCTTGATGTTTATTCTCTGTGCCAGGACCATACCGCGGTAGGTGGTGCTGACCGTGTAGGCGGTGGTGCCATAGGAAAGAGCCGTAATTTCCGCACCCCGCTCATTGGGGGCCAGGGAGACACTTTCCTCCTGGGCATCGTCACACAGTTCCCAGTTGAAGCTGAGAGGCTCTGTAACCGCCTCGCCGTTATACCGTACTCCCACTTCTACCGTATAGGACTCATTCAGACCCAAAGCGATATCCGGTGTGTTCACCACCAAAACAGGGGCTACATAAGAGTTGACGACCTGAACGCTGCAGGAGGCTGAAGCTTTCCCTACCGTGGCTGTAACAACGGTTGTACCCTCCTGCACTGCAGTGACTGTGCCGTTATCCACCGTGGCAATAGAACTGTCTTCCACCGTCCAAACAGGTGTCTCCTGAGAGCCGGTCACCTCTGCGGTTAATACAAAGGTTTCATAAACATCTAATTGCATGCTGGACTTGCTTAAGGAGATCGTGACATTGGCGTCACCCTGCTGTTTGCAAGCAGCTAAAGAAATTGCCATTGCCGCGATCAGCATTACACACAGTGCCACAGTGCGCCAATTTCTCTTGGAAATCCGGTTCTTCATTTCCAGTATTCCTCCTTTAATTTCAGAAAGTTCCTTTTTTGAGCATTTTGCTGCGCTCTTCTTGTTTGTAGGGGCGACCTCTGGCTACACGCCGTGTTCATAGGAATAACCACAGGTCGCACCTACTGTTGGGGGGTAGCCCCGGCGGCGAACCGCCGGGGCTTTATGCTTATCAAATGGTTTGTGCTTAATTAGCTCCACAGATCTGCGACATTGTCAAATTCGGTAGCCTTTACGATACCCAGCGCGGCGCAGTCTGCCTTGAAGGAGGACTTCATCGCTGCCAGCTCGCTAGCGGAATATGTGCTGCCGTAGAACTCAATGAGCATATAGCGAATAAAGATGCCTTCTGCCTGGATGTGCTTGAGTGCCTTGGCATCGCCTGCGGCATCCGTTTCAGCCTTCTCTATCAGACTCAGCCAGCTGAACAGCATATCCTTGGGCCAGAACGCTGCATCAGCCAATGCGTCACAGTTGCTGGAGTTGATCTGGCCGGTGTACTGACCGGACAGTCCGTTCATCCAAGCCTGCAGCTCCTCAAACAGCTGCTGCATCTCGTTGCCGCCCTTGCCGTAGTAATTTGCAAAGAAGCTATTGACTGCTCTCTGATAGCCGCCATCGTTCATTGCATTTACATTCTGACCGGCAACACTGTTCAGGTAAACCTTCAGTGCGGTAAAGCCTGTAGCATACGCCTGGTTATGCTGACCCTGGATCATCACGATATCTGCATCACACTCGTAAGCAAAACGCAGGTTTTCCACGCTGGTGGTCCAAGAATCGTGGGGGATCATATAGTGCCTGAAGTTGGTCTCATACAGCCAGTAGTACAGGTGATCGCTGAGGGTTGCCCAGTTGCGCATATTGGTTGCTACATCAGCGTTCTGGGACTCATAGAAGCTATGGGTATAGGATGCGCCAATGGGTGCATAGATCACGCCCAGATTCTCATGGAAGTGAATCTCGCTCAGATTCATAGAAGGTGCATCCTCGTATGCGTTGTAAGCCATCAAATAGAGGGTAAACTCACGCTTTTCCGTGCCGGCTTCATCTGCCTGTGCCTGCAGTCTTTCCTGAATCTCTGCACTCAGCAGATTCATAAACTCAACAACCGCGCCGTTGTTGGAGCCGTACTTTGCGAGGTCAGCCTTACATGCGTCACAGTTACAGCAGTCTTCGTTATCCATAATGGAGAACTGACCCATGGTAATCGCTGCGTTTTCTGCCTTATTCAGCTCATTGAGGATCTGTGCAGCGGCTTCATCTACCATTGCCGCAAGCTCGTCTGCGTCGCCCTGTGCATTGTAGCAAAGCTGCGAGGGAGCCTGGAACAATCCACGCTTGGAGTACCACTTGCTGTGACCCTTACCGCCCAAAATAACGGATCTACCGTAAGTGTTGTAAGGCAGGTAGAGCATAGAAGTATGGTTATCCGCGCCGTCCTTCTGCAGGAACTGGTGAGAGAAGTGGGTGTAGCCCAGGAGGTAACGGCCGGAGAGTTCGCCGGCTGTCTCGTAGTAGCCGCGCCAGTTGCCCATCATATGGTTGGGGATATCGGGCTTTTCGATGATCACC
>JAZOSG010000077.1:0-8278 GCA_045657005.1 Faecousia sp. | reverse complement strand
CAAACATGGAGTAACAATTCAAAACCCAACCCAATTCTGCGTGCTGGCGCACATGGCTCTGAATAAACAGCGTATTCTTTTCCGGGTCCAGGCCACAGGCAATATACTGCGCCAGCTGCTCCAGCGTGCGACGACGCAGATCCGCCGGATTCTGGCGAACGGTAATGGCATGCAGGTCTGCCATAAAATAAAAGCAATCATATTCGTCGGCACGCTCAGCCCAATTCTTGACAGCACCCAGGTAAGAGCCAAGGGTCAGGTCACCGGAGGGCTTGATGCCGGATAACATTCTTTTCTTATTAACGGTTTCTTCCATGAGGATCCCTCTTTTCCATAATTTCCTGTATTCTACCACAGGCACAGGAAAAACGCAACGAAAAATTGACTTTACCCCAATGGATATGCTATAGTATTGAAAGAAATTTTACACTGAGGAGATTACTTATGGATCATCAAGCACTTGCCGGGCTGCTGTTCCCGGATGTTACGGACACCCCGGAAATTCTTGAGCAGAGATATCCTTTGCGGCAGCTGCCGGAAGGCGCTATCGTCACCCGCATGGCGCCATCACCTACCGGTTTTGTCCATCTGGGCAATCTGGTGATGGGTCTGACCGCTGAACGGATGGCGCACCAGTCCGGTGGCGTGCTGTTCTTGCGTGTGGAAGATACCGACGCCAAGCGTGAAGTACCCGGTGCTGTAGAGGTGTTGATCAACACCCTGAAGCACTACGGCATTGCATTCGACGAGGGTGCGACCATTGATGGCGACGCAGGCAATTACGGTCCTTATCGGCAGCGTCAGCGTGCCGGGATCTACCATGTTTACGCCAAAAAGCTGGTAGAAGAGGGCATGGCATATCCTTGCTTCTGCACCGAGGAGGAACTTTCCTCTATGCGCGCCCAGCAGGAGGCAAACAAGGAAAACTTTGGCTACTACGGCAAATATGCCACCTGGCGTGACCGCCCTCTGGAGGATGTGCAGGCGCAGCTGTCTGCCGGAAATCCCTGGGTGCTCCGGTTCCGCTCTACCGGCTCTATTGAAAATCAGTTTAAGTATGACGATCTGGTCAAGGGCAAGCTGACCATCACCGAAAACGACATTGATCATGTGCTTTTGAAGTCCGACGGCATCCCCACCTATCACTTCGCCCATGCGGTGGATGACCACTTGATGCGCACCACCCATGTGGTTCGGGGCGACGAGTGGCTGGCTACCCTGCCCTTCCACATTCAGCTGTTTAAGGCATTGGGCTTTAAGCAGCCAAAATACGTGCACATCGGACCTCTGATGAAAATGGACGGCACTTCCAAGCGCAAGCTCTCCAAGCGCAAGGATCCTGAGCTGGCGCTGACCTTCTACAAGGCTGAGGGTTTCCCGGTAGAGGCTGTATATGAGTATATCATGACCGTCCTCAACTCCAATTTCGAGGACTGGCGCAGAGCCAATCCCACAGCAAATGTGGACGATTTTAAGTTCAGTCCTAAAAAGCTCAACCCTGCCGGCAGCCTGTTCGACTACGCCAAGCTGACCGATGTAAGCAAGAATGAGATCGCCAAGATGGATGCCGAAAAGGTATATACGCTTCTTGTGGAATGGGCAAAGGAATTTGATCCAGAGTTCGCCGAAAAGCTTTGCGCAGATCCCGATTATGCCAAGGCGATCCTCGCCATTGGTCGTGGCGGCAAAAAGCCCCGTAAGGACATTGCCACCTGGAAAGAAGCAAAGCCGTATATGGGCTTCTTCTACAACAGCTATCTGGAAAAGCCGGTATTTGACGAAAAGTTCAGCAAGGATACTGTCGCTTCTGCACTGCAAAAATTCCTGGATCGGTTTGATATCCAGGACGACTCCGGCGTGTGGTTCGATAAGGTCAAGCAGATCACTACAGAGCTGGGCTTTACCACCGATATGAAGGCATACAAAGCAGATCCCGATGCCTTCTGCGGCACCGTTGCGGATGTATCCACCTTTATCCGACAGGCGGTCACCGGTAAGATAAACTCTCCTGATCTGTTTACAGTCATGCAGATCCTGGGATACGATCGGACTGTAGCAAGGATCAAGGCGGTAATGGAAACATTGAAATAACGCACAAGGAGCACTGCAAAAGCAGTGCTCCTATTGTTTATAGAAGTCTCAGCAATGCGTCCGTGTACTGGGTGCAGGTCGCACCGGTTTTGTCGCCGGTGACGGTGACGCTGCAGTCTTTGATCGCCCGTTCCAGCCGCTCAGCAGCCTCCTGTCGGCAGATATGCCGCAGCAACATAACCGTCGCCTGCAGGATGCTTTGGGGATTAGCGTATTGTCCAAGCCCCTCCTGGATCATACGGGGCGCAGAGCCGTGGATGGCTTCAAACATAGCATACCGGTCGCCGATATTAGCACTGCCGGCAGTTCCTACACCGCCCTGCAGCTGAGCTGCCTCATCGGTGATAATGTCGCCGTAAAGATTTGGCAGAAGCACCACCTGAAACTGGCTGCGGATAGCAGTATTGACAAGATTTGCGGTCATAATATCGATATACCAGTCATCTGCCTGGATCTGGGGGTAATCCTGCGCCACCTCATGGGCGATCCTCGTAAACTTTCCATCTGTTTTTTTCATGATATTGGCCTTGGTAACGATGGAGACCCGGCTTTTTCCATTATTTTGGGCGTATTCAAAGGCTGCCCGGGCGATTCGCCGCGTGCCGGCATCCGTAGTGACCTTAAAATCCACTGCCATGCCCTCAAGCTCCACGCCCCGGCTGCCAAGGACGTACTCTCCCTCGGTGTTCTCCCGATAGAAGACCCAATCGATCCCCTCCTCCGGGATGGACACCGGGCGGACATTGGCATATAGATCCAACTCCCGACGCAGCGTCACATTGGCGCTTTCCAGTGTACCGCCCATGGGTGTGGTCGTGGGTCCTTTAAGCAGTACATCGCAGGTCTTGATCGCTTCCAGAACCGTCTCCGGTACAGACTGTCCCAACGCAATACGATTCTCGATGGTCAGACCCTCGATTCTTTTCAGAATAACACTGCCTGCCTGTAATTCCTTTTCCAACAGCGCACGCAAGACCCGTTCTGCCTGTGCCATGATAACAGGACCAATACCGTCACCGTCGACCAGACCGACCGTGACGGTCTTTTTGTTTGCAAAGTCCACTCTGACTGTGTCCATATTGGCAATACGCGTCTGCTGTTCCATGAGCAGAGTCCGAAAGTTTTGGCAAGCTTGCTCCAGCTGCGTCATACGCCGCCCTCCTTTGTATAGCCCAGAAGTCCGCCTGCCAGCAGGATCTTCTGCTGTCTGGGTGTCAGGCTGCACAGGGCGGTGAAGGTATTCCCGGTCTCACGCTCCGTGACCGTCAGTCTGCCTGCGGCAATTCCTTCCCGAATGTCTGTAATATGCAGTGTGTTGCCCTGGATCAGGCGGTCATAGACCAGCGGATCTTCAAAGGTAAGGGGCAGGATACCTGCGTTGATCAGATTCGCACTGTGGATCCGGGCGAAGCTTTTGGCGATCACGCACCGGATGCCAAGATACATAGGCACCAGTGCCGCATGTTCACGGGAAGAGCCTTGCCCGTAATTGCTGCCGCCCAAAACGATGCCGCTGCCCGCTTTCTTCGCTCGCTCCGGAAAACTGGGGTCGCATACCTCAAAGCAGTACTGTGACAAATGAGGGATATTGGAGCGATACGGCAGGATCTTAGCACCGGCAGGCATGATATGATCTGTTGTGATATCGTCGCCCACCTTCAGTACCGTCTGGGCAGTCAGCATATCTGCAAAGGGCTTGCTTTGGGGGAACGCCTTAATATTAGGTCCCCGTAGTACCTGGGCACTTTCCGCCTGCTCCGGCGTAAGGGGCATCAGCACACCGGTATCATCAGCGGGATAGCACGCAATCACCTCTCTGAGAGTCAACGGGCTCATCCCCTGGGGATCGGTTATGTAGCCGGTAATGGCAGAAAATGCGGCAGTCTCCGGAGATACCAGGTAAACCTGGCCGTCCTTTGTGCCACTGCGTCCCAGGAAGTTCCGATTAAATGTACGCAGGCTGACGCCGCCGGAATTGGGCGAAAAGCCCATACCGATACAAGGTCCGCAAGCACATTCCAAAAGTCGGGCACCGCTTTTTAAGATATCATTCAGCGCACCGCAATCGGCTAGGATGTTCAGCACCTGCCGGGAACCAGGGGAAACAGACAGGCTCACGCCGGGAGCAACCGTCTTCCCACGCAAAATAGCCGCCACCTTCAGCAGATCCTGCAAAGAGGAATTGGTGCAGGAACCGATACAAACCTGGTCTACTTTTACGCCTTTCAGCTCTTTTGCCTTGACCACATTGTCCGGGCTATGGGGACATGCCACCATAGGCTCCAGCTGAGACAGATCAAGCTCGATGATCCGGTCATATTTGGCATCCGGATCAGCGCTGAGAGGTGTATAGTCCCCCACTCTTCCCTGACTTGCCAGGAATTCTTCCGTCTGTGCATCAGAAGGGAAAATCGATGTGGTAGCGCCCAATTCCGCACCCATATTGGTAATGGTTGCGCGCTCGGGGACAGTAAGGGTCTGTACACCGGGACCACCCCACTCCATAATCACACCCACACCGCCCTTGACAGTAAGCCTGCGCAGCAGCTCCAGACTCACATCCTTTGCCGTTACATGGGTGCGCAATGCGCCGGTCAGGTGGATCTTATACTGTTTGGGCATGGTGATATAGTAAGCACCGCCGCCCATAGCCACCGCAACATCCATGCCACCTGCACCGAATGCCAGCATACCCAGACCGCCTGCGGTGGGGGTATGGCTGTCAGAGCCGATCAGCGTTTTACCGGGGATACCGAACCGCTCCAGATGCACCTGATGACAAATGCCGTTGCCGGGTCGTGAAAAGCGCACACCGTACTTTGCGGCTGCGGTCTGTAAGTAACGGTGGTCGTCAGCATTTTCAAAGCCGCATTGCAGGGTGTTGTGATCCACATAGGCAACGCTTAGCTCTGTTTTGACCCGGGGAATCCCCATGGTCTCGAATTCCAGGTACGCCATAGTCCCAGTGGCATCCTGTGTCAGGGTCTGGTCGATCCGCAGAGCGATCTCCTGTCCCTGCTCCATCGTGCCTGAAACCAGATGCTTTTCTATGATTTTTTCCGCAATTGTCTTACCCATTATAGTGGAACCTCTCGATCATAGCCTCTTTTGCGTTGGCAATATGCTGACAGATCAGCGTCTGTGCCTTTTCCGCGTCACCGGAGCAGATCGCCTCGCAGATCGCTCTATGCTCCTGGATTGAGTGATCCAGGCGGCTGTTGTCGTCCAGCATGCTTCTACGATAGCGCTGGGTCTTTTTATGAAGAGGCAGTAAGGTATCGTGGATGACCGTCCTGCCGCAAAGCTCGTAGATGGTGTCATGGAATTGATCGTCCATCTTTCGTAGATTCTCCGCATCGTGCCGAGTGTAGTAGAAATCCTGCAGCTCATTGATGGCACACAGCTTTTCCTTCCCCTCAGGGGTCAGGTTCTTTGTAGCGTAATATGCCGCAAGACCCTCGATCCGCTGGCGGATGTCCATAATATCCACCAGATCGTCCAGTGTGATCCCCAGCACCACAGAGCCCTTTCCCGATTCTGCGATCAGGCGCTCCTGCTCCAGGCGGCGCAGTGCCTCCCGGATCGGTGTACGGCTGACCCCAAGGGTCTCCACAAGCTTTAATTCCGTCAACAGTTCACCACGGGCATATACGCCGGTGATAATGTCGTTTTCCAATTTTTCAAACACCTGGTCCGCCAGGGAAATCGTCTTAAACTCTGCCATAGCTATTCTCCTTATCTGTCAAACCTGCCGGGTGCCAGCAGCGCGATCTGCTCCTCCAGTTCCTTGTGGGAGATCATCGTCTGTCTCCCCTGCTCATAGAGACTTTCGATCCAGAGTTTCAATTGCGTTACCAAGGAATCACTTTTTTCAACCTTGCTTTCACCGGACAGTCCGTAATTCTGGTTGATCCAGTAGGCGATTCCTGCCGCACCGGAGGTTTTGCTGATCTCCACCGTTGCCGGACGGTTCAAAAGCTTTTCGGTATCAAAGATGGTGTAGATCTCCGCATCCTTCATCAATCCGTCGGCATGGATGCCGGCACGGGTTGCATTAAAGCTTCTGCCGATGAAGGGTGTCATAGGCGGTATATTATAGCCCATTTCCCTGTGGAAGAATTCCGCGATCTGTGTAATTACCGTCGGATCCATGCCATCCATAGAACCGCGCAGGGACGCATATTCAAAGACCATTGCCTCCAGAGGAATGTTGCCCGTCCGCTCGCCGATACCCAGCAACGAACAGTTTACAGCGCTGGCGCCGTAGAGCCAGGCCGTGGAAGCGTTTGCCACCGCCTTGTAAAAATCATTGTGACCGTGCCATTCCAGGCATGCACTGGGAACTTCAGAGTGGTGCTGCAAGCCGTAAATGATGCCTGCCACGCTTCTGGGCAGTGCCGCCTCTGTAAAGGGAATTCCGTAACCCATGGTATCGCAGGCACGGATCTTAACAGGGATCCCAGCCTGCCGGGACAGTTCCTGCAGCTCATTAACAAAGGGTACTACAAAGCCGTAGAAATCCGCCCGGGTGATATCCTCCAAGTGGCATCTGGGAATGACCCCAGCTTCAAAGGCATCGGCAACCGTTGCCAAGTAAAAGTCCATCGCCTGTTTCCGGGTCATTTTCATCTTTTTGAAAATATGGTAGTCACTGCAGCTGACCAGGATACCGGTCTCTTTGATGCCCAATTCACGGACAAGGCGGAAATCCTCTTTCTTCGCCCTGATCCAGCTGGTGATCTCCGGGAATTTCAGACCCAGCTCCATACATTTTTCCAGAGCCTGCCGATCCTTTTTGCTGTAAATAAAAAACTCTGTCTGGCGTATAATGCCATAGGGTCCGCCCAGTTTGGACAAAAGCTTATAGATATTCACGATCTGATCCACACTGTACGGCTCAACAGATTGCTGTCCGTCACGAAGGGATGTGTCTGTGATCCAGATCTCTTCCGGCATATTCATCGGTACCCGGCGATGGTTGAACGCCACCTTTGGTACAGTGCCGTAGGAATAAAAATCCCGCTGTAAATTGGGCTCCGCTATATCCTGTAGAGAGAATTTATAGGACTCCTGCTCTAAAAGATTCGTTTTGGTTGACAGCTCAAGCATAGACATGCTCCTTTCTTGAATTGTATTATTGTATACAATTATACACTATAAAAAAGGTTTGTCAACAAAAAAGATACGACAAAAAGCGCGCGAAAACGAAATGCTTTCGCGCGCTTAGAAAATTTCTTATCTTTTATACTTATCGCAAATGGCATTGATCTGATCGGTCAGACGGGTCAGCTCCCTGTTAGAAGCACCCTTCATCGCTTCTACGATACCGCCCAGCCGTTTCACTGCCGCTGTCAGCCGTTCATAAAGGGCATCGGCACGCCGTCGTCCAACGCTGCCCTTATGCGCAGGCACAACCGTTCCCTTTTGGAAGCACTCACCGGTAAGCAGATCGTAGCCGTCGCCGCTGTAGGGCGCTACCGCCTTATAACCCAGCTTCCCCCATACCAAGGATGCAAAGCTATCGCATACCATGTCATCACCGTGATTAACAAACACCAATTCCGGCGCATGATCCATATTCCCCAGCCAGCGGATCAGCATATCCCGGTCTGCATGTCCGGAGATACCGGACATTGCAGTGATGGTGGCATGGACAGCGATATCCTCACCAAATAGCCGTACCGAAGCCGCACCGTCCATCAGCTTTCTGCCGATAGTACCCGCAGACTGGTAACCAACAAACAAGATCGTGCTTTCCTTACGCCAAAGGTTATGCTTCAAGTGGTGACGAATACGCCCAGCCTCACACATACCTGAAGCGGAGAGGATCACTTTAGGGGTTTTATCCGCATTGATCAGCTTGGATTCGTCAGAGGTCACCGACAGCTTCAAATCCGGAAACAGGATCGGATCGATCCCCTGCTCCAGAAGGGACAGGGTCTCAGCATCGTAATAATCCGTCATGCCGCAGGAATAGATACGGGTCGCCTCCACTGCCAGAGGACTGTCAACATAGACAGGAAATCCCTCGTGACCGCGGATCAGTCTCTGTTCCTTAACAATGCGCAGCAGGTACAAAAGCTCCTGCGTTCTGCCGATAGCAAAGGATGGGATTACCACATTGCCGCCCCGATCAAAGGTATCCTGCAAAACGGCAGTCAGCTGCCCCAGATAATCCGGGCGTTCC
>JAZOSG010000076.1:0-7970 GCA_045657005.1 Faecousia sp. | reverse complement strand
GGGGGCTGCGGTCAAGAGCATTGTGGAGAACAGTCCTGCCGCCGCTGCCGGTCTGCAGGTCAATGATATCATTACCCAGGTAGATGGCACCGCCATTGCCGGCTCCAGCGATATCGTCAGCATCGTGGGCAAATGCCAGGTCGGTCAGGTACTGAAGCTGACTGTCTACCGTCAGGGCGCTACCATCGAGCTGGAGATCACCGTAGGTGAGCAGATCCAGTCAGCCATCGAGCAGAAGGAGGAGACCTCCCAAAGCAGCGGACAGCCCTTCCCCAACTGGGGCTTCGGCGGCTTTGGCTACTAAAAACAGTAAACCGGACAGGATCTTACCCGATCCTGTCTGGTTTTTTACGCTATTTTTGTCTTTTAAGCAGGTAGCTTTTTCCTGCCGGTGCAGTAAAGCTTTTGGAGAAGGGACGGTTCTCAAAAACCTCTGTCAGCTTTTCCGCATCCGGCAGCAGCAGCTGGTGCTGCCCCGGCTTTACTGTGTGCAGAAACAAAAATTGCTCGCTGGCGTACACCACCATATCCTCACGGCTAAATAACCAAACACCGTTTTCTTCATAAAAGCTACGCAGTGTGCTTGTGGTAATATCGCTGTTTTCGGGGGTGATCACAAGCAGCGGTTTACCAGAAGCTTTGATCCTTTCGGAATCCGCTGTTGGTCTTGGCTCCAAAAGGATAAATGCCTTATATTCATCCTTTATATGATCAAAATCAGAAGACAGGTAGATCCCATAAGGCGCGCCCGCCTTTCCCAAAGCCTCACGGGTATGGTAGAACACATTTTGCAGTCCCTTATCTCTGTCATCCAGTGCAGCGGGCGCACGCTCATCCAGCACAACCGCCACCTCAGTACAGCTGTTTGCCGGGTACAGAGCTGCAACCTGCTCAATTTGTCGGGCTTTCTTCATAAATGCCATATATTTGCTCTGGGCATACCACCCACCCCACATATCAAACCACCAGCAGGCATGACCGTTTACCAATGCTCTGGCAAAGTGCATTTTCAAAATTTCCAGCGTTGTATCTTCATCCGGTCCGAACCAGATCGGACTGTTATAATGGGGATTATCACACAAAGGAGCCGACAAATGGGTGCGCGTATCATTTTCCGAAAAATAAAGCTTATTGTGCAGCTTGAGCGAATGCAGCGGCAGCATATAGGGATGATCTCTACCGACTCTGCGCTGTTGGCTGTAGGAGACCGGCGAGCAGATAAAGTCTATATCGGGACACCGCAATACCCGGCTGAGGGCGTGATGTGCTCCACCGCGCCCGCACTTTTCCAGGGTGTAACCGTAAAAAGTACCCACTACCAAACGGCGGTCTGTCAAAGCCTTAATATGGGCGGCAAACTCACAGATACGCTCAGCTGTGATCTGCGACAGGAATTGATAATAGGCTTCTTCCGTCTCTTCCCTGCCGGAACGAGCAAACTTTTCCCTTGCTCTTTTTCCGTCACCGCCTTTATCGTTATAAGCAAACCACTCCTCGGTATTGCCGCCGGCGATCTGATATCCAACGATATGCTCGCAATAGGAAGACTTCTCAACATGCTCACAAAACAGTGTCAGCTGACGCTTGATCTCCTGTGCCCAGATATCGGATGCGAAGCAGGGTCGCTTTCTTTCCGGATAGCGGCTGCATCCCTCAAAGCACAGCTCCTCGGGATGCTCTGCATCCCACTTTTCACTAAGAGACACATTGACCCGGGGGAATATCAGTGCATCGGGACATGCCGCCAAAATATCGGCTATGTTTGCATCGAAACCGGAAAAATCCGGGATATCCTCATCAAAGATACCCTTAGAAAAAAACTGCAGACCAGAGTATTCATTGAGCTTGTTGGACCCAAAAAACACGCATGTGGAAAACAGCTTATAGCCAGCTTCGGCAAAATCCGCATATCTTCCCTTTTGCGGTAAATATGTAACATAGGCAAGAACTTCACTGTCTTCCCCATTGACCCGAAGATACTGTTTTCCCTTGCGGGATACAATTTCCGATGTGATCATAGCATTCGACCTTCTACTGCATCTCTTATGACAAAACTGTTTTCTGTAAGCAGCTGCTCTGCCTCATCAGGCGCACAGCCTGTAATGTCACCAACGATGCGGATCATCCGGTTTTTTAACTTGATGTTCGAGGGCCTTAGGTTGATCATCATATTTTCATACACATGACCCTGCTTGATCATTACAGCTGTAGAGATCATGTTCAGAATCATCTTGTGGGCGCTGCCTGCCTTCATGCGGGTAGAGCCGGTTACCACCTCAGCCCCTGTATCCGGATGGATGGCAATATCCGCAATACTTTCAATGGGGCACCCCTCATTGCAGCTGAGTGCCACTGTCAAAGCGCCGCAGCTTTTGGCATACTCCATCGCCCCCATGACATAAGCGGCACCTCCTGCCACAGAGATCCCCACCAGGCTGTCCAGCTCTGTGATCTGATGGGCGGCAAGATCCTTTTTTCCAAATTCTTTGCTGTCCTCGGCGTTTTCCACCGCATTCCGCAGCGCGGTATCGCCGCCTGCGATAATACCTACTACAAGGTCCTTGGGCACACCGTAGGTCGGAGGGCATTCAGACGCATCCAAAACGCCCAGTCTGCCGGAAGTGCCGCAGCCTATATAGAATAGTCTGCCACCCTTTTGCATCCGCAGCGCAATTGCATCGATTGCTGCTCCAATAGCATCCAGCTCGCTGTCAATGGCATTGACAGCATTCTTATTTTCCTCCTGCATAATACGAACCATTTCCGAAGTCGCCATACAGTCAATGTGCATGGTTTTGGGATTTCTCTGCTCTGTTTTAATCATGTTTTTCCTCCATTCCCGCAAGCCGCAGCGCTCCCGCAATGGGGCTGCCGCTGTAAGCTGTGATATTACAGTTGATGTGTACATGTTTCTGAATCAGGGGAAGCAGAATGTCCGCCTGCCGTGTCAGTCCTCCTACCAGAACCACTTCAGGACATGCACCTGCAATTCTTTCAGCACCCAAAGTGATCTGTTCTGCCACCACTGCCGTATTCTTTTCCAGAATGCGCTTCGCCTCCGGATCTCCTCCGCGGTATGCTTCGAACACCAAGGGTGCAGCCTCCGCAACCATGCGCTTACCACCAATATAGTAATCCCCCAGACGTGCCTGTACGGTTTGCGTACCGCACTGTTTCCAGATCAGATGATACAAAAGGGAATCAGTATTGCCCCGTTCCTCAGATTTCAGCGCATAAAGAATTGCATCCCTACCAATTGTAAAGCCACTGCCGCCCTCATCAAACAGGTAATTGAAGCCGCCAATCTTTGTTATTTCTCCCTGGCTTTGTACAAAGGTCACATTGCCCGTTCCCATAATGACCATCATTCCATCACGCTCACCCAGCGTGGCTGCAATGGCATTTTGCGCATCACTACCGCAAGCGGCAGCAGAAAAGCCAAAGGTACTTAGAAACTTACCAAGCTTTTGTCCGTTATCGCCTACACCGGCACCGGCAATACCGGCAAAAACAGATATCTGTTGATATGGAAGCTGGGCACAAACAGATGCGATCCCTTCCTTGAGCAACGCAAAACAGGCTTGCAAACCAATATCATTGGGATTGCTGCCACCTAAAATTTTTGACGCTACCGTTTTACCATCCCGGTCAACAAGGCAAAACTCTGTTTTTGTTCCACCGCCATCAATTCCCAAATAATATACAGGTGCAACATTTATTTTCATAAGCGTATCGATATCCGTATTGAGCATTCTCGCAATCGTTGGCAAAAGCACTGCTGACGGCAGACCGTTGCCACTTTCCCATTTGCTGACCGCCTTGGCAGAATAACCAAGCATGTCCGCAAACTTTGTCTGGGTGATCCCCAACTGCATGCGCCTTTCCTTCAGATTCTTTCCAAACGCCTGCATAATATCACGATTTTTCACAAGATCCCTCCCTTTAATTTTATTGTATGCTACTGTAAGTTCATTTTCAAGGACAAAAGCAGTGGATTTTCCTTCCAGATTCTACCATCCGTAGACTTTTGACAAAAAAACACATCCACCGGCTACGACTACGCCAGTGGATGTGTTTTTTTACAGTGAATTAATAAGATCTGTGGATTCCCCAATCAACTGCTCTGCAGTTCCCTTTACAAAGCGGGCGCTCATGCCCTCATAGCTGCCATACTCGTAGGCATCCTCTGTGGGGAAATATGCCTCGTAGCCGTTGGTGCAGCAGGAGGGGATGGTCAAGGTGAACTTAGAGCCGTTCTTGACGCCGCGCCCCATAGCGGTAAAGGGCTCACCGGGGAAGCCGGCAAATGCCACATCACCCACCCGGACAGCGCTGAGCACCAGCTGCCGCTCATCCGGCTGATCCAGATAACCCACGATCCGGCTTGCCTGGGCATACAAGGACACCCTAAGCATACCCATAGAGGCAGGGCCTACCGCATCGATGCCACCCTCTTTGAATTTACGCATGATCTCCTTAGCCTCCGGGATCTGATCCGGCGTGCCCTTATTGTTTTTGACAGTCACATACTTCTGTGCGAAGTTGACCTCAGTGCCCTCCAAAGGCATTGCCAGGTCGTAGTTGGCGATCACAGACATGGCGATCTTTCTGCCCATGTACCGGGAGCGCTTATAGCCGCCGCGCAGTTCGCCCTTACCGAGACGCACATCATTATGGTTTGTATCGCCCTGAGGGCCGTTAATATACATACAGTGGGAATTCTCAACCATCTGCTCATAGGTACTGCGAACAAAATGCGGGAAGTCAGCAGATACGGTGCAGCCGCCGATCACATCCGGGTGTACCTGGAAGTTGATGATGCCGATCTCCCGGGCATCCTGCCGCTTGATGATCAGCAGGGATGCCTCCTCGTCGGGCTGACCCAGTGTATGATCGATATTAGGATTCTGGAAGCCGGGATTGGTGGCACAAGAGCCGTCCTTCATACGGAAACGACGGATAAACGCCACATCCTCCACCCTTGCCCGGGTATAGGACAGGGTCGCAGGTGCCAGATCCTTTACCGCCATAACTGCCGCGTCACACATTTTCCGGGTCAGAAATTCCACATACTCTTCGTTATTGCCGGGATATGTAACCGGTGCCAGGTGGGTATGGGTACAGCAGATATGGATGCCATCTGCCACAGTACCTGCTGCCTCAGCGATCACAGGGCGCATGACCTCCGTGCGTGCCATGTTCAGACCCAGGTGATCCACACTGAAAACCACCGCCCGCTTTTCGCCGTCGTCAAAAACAACAGCCGTGGCAGTCAAAGGGTCAAGAACGCCGTCCGCATGTCTGACACGGGGATAGCCTGCCAGCGTCGTCCCCAGCGGAGGCGTGATATCCACTCTGGCAAAACCAACTTTTAATTCTGACATAATAATCACCTTTCCTTATTCAAACTGCTGCACAAGCTGTACAAGCAGGTCAGTTACTTTTTCCATATCCTCAACAGGAATATATTCAAACTTACCGTGGAAGTTCTCGCCGCCGGTACATAAATTGGGGCAGGGCAAGCCCATGAAGGACAGCCTTGCACCGTCAGTGCCGCCCCGGATGGGAACGATCTTCGGTTCGACCCCTACTTTTTCCATCGCCTTTTTCGCACGCTCGATAACATACATACAGGGTTCGATCTTCTCACGCATATTAAAATAGCTGTCACGGATGGTAAGCGCCACCGTATTTTCGCCGTATTTTTCGTTGAGATAATTGGCAGCAGACTCCATTAAATGCTTCTTTGCGAGAAATTTTTCCATGTCGTGATCCCGGATGATATAGCGCAGGGTGGTCATTTCCTCGTTTCCCTGCATATCGGTCAGGTGGAAAAAGCCCTCGTAGCCTTCTGTTGCCTCGGGGCGCTGATGCTCCGGCAAAAGGGCGTTAAACTCCATTGCCACCAAAAGGGAATTGACCATTTTATTCTTGGCTGAGCCGGGGTGGATGCTGACACCGTTAAATACGACTGTGGCGCCGGCTGCGTTGAAATTCTCATATTCCACTTCGCCCAACGCTCCGCCGTCCACGGTGTAAGCGTAGTCCGCGCCAAAGGCTTTCACATCGAATCGATCCGCTCCCCTGCCGATCTCCTCGTCAGGCGTAAAGCCGATGCGCACCGTGGCATGCTTTTCCTCTGAGGCAAGCAATCTTTCCGCCGCGGTCAGGATCTCGGCAATGCCGGCTTTATTATCCGCACCCAGAAGGGTGGTGCCGTCGGTGACGATCAGGCGCTTTCCCACATGGTTTGCAAGGCTTTCAAATTCCGCCGCGCACATGCAGATCCCTTTTTCTTCGTTAAGCAGGATATCGCCGCCGTTATAGAAAACGGTTTGCGCTTTGACATTTGCGCCGCTGCAGGCAGGCGAAGTATCCATGTGGGCGATCAGTCCTACAGTAGGCAGACTGGGATCGCCGGGAACTGTGCCAAATACATAGCCGTTTTCATCCATACAGGCATCGGCGATGCCCATGGCAAGCATTTCCTCTACCAGTGCCTTTCCCAGCGCCAGCTGGTTGGCTGTGGATGGGCAGTTCTCAGAAAATTCGTCTGACATGGTGTCAAACTTAACATAGCGCAAGAAGCGCTCTGTAACACTTCCCATAATTCCTCCTGTGAAAAACAAGGCTGAGTGACCTCCGCCTTGTAGCTTATGAAAGATTATTTCGCTGCGTTGACCAGTTCGGCGGTATCCTGGGCGATCATCAGCTCTTCGTTGGTGGGAACGATCCAGACCTCGACCTTGGAATCAGGAGCGGAGATCTTGTGCTCACCGCGCTGTGCGTTCAGCTCGGGATCCAGCTTGACACCCAGGTAACCCAGGTACTCACAGACAGCGGCACGGACATTCTTGTCATTTTCGCCAACACCGGCAGTGAAGGTCAGCACATCGATGCCGTTCATAGCAGCGGCGTAAGCGCCCACATACTTGGCAACCTCGTAGCAGAACTTCTCACGGGCCAGTGCGCAGTCGGCATTGCCGTTGTTAGCACCCTCTTCCAGGTCACGGAAGTCGGAGGAAATACCGGACATTGCCAGCATGCCGGACTTCTTGTTCAGCATATTCAGGCACTCATCCACGCTCATGCCGTACTTGTTGCAGATGAACTGCACAACAGCCGCGTCGATATCGCCGGAACGGGTACCCATAGGAACGCCAGCCAGAGGAGTCAGACCCATGGTGGTATCCTGGCACTTGCCGTCCTTCACAGCGGACATGGAAGAACCGTTGCCCAGATGGCAGTTAACCATCTTGAATTCCTTCTTGCCAACCAGCTCGGCAGTGCGGCGAGCCACATACTTGTGGGAAGTGCCGTGGAAGCCGTAGCGGCGGATGGAGTCGTTCTCGTAGTACTCAGTGGGGATGGCGTAACGGTAAGCCTTGGGAGGCATGGTCATGTGGAAAGCGGTGTCAAACACAGCCACCTGGGGAGTCTTGGGCATAACTGCCTGGCAAGCCTCGATACCCATCAGGTTAGCAGGGTTGTGAAGGGGTCCCAGGGGGATGCACTTCTTGATTGCCTTGATGACCTCGTCATCGATGATGCAGGAGTCGAAGAACTCCATGCCGCCATGGAGCACACGGTGACCCACAGCGTCGATCTCGTCAACAGTCTTGATCACACCGTGAACAGCATCCTGCAGGATCTCCAGGGTTGCGGCAATTGCCTCAGAATGGGTGGGCATGGGGATGTCCTTAACCACCTTTTCGCCACCGTTGGGGGTGTGGTTCAGGCGGCCGTCGATACCGATACGCTCGCACAGACCCTTAGCAGATACGACACCGGTCTCGGGATCCATCAGCTGATACTTGAGGGAAGAAGAACCGGCGTTGATAATCAAAATGTTCATTGGATTTTTCCTCCTAAAATAAATTGATTTTCTTTGGATTTATGATAAGATAACCATAGCTGTGACTATTCTATACTAAAACGCAGAATTTCTCAAGCCCTGAAAAGGAAAATTT
>JAZOSG010000075.1:0-13557 GCA_045657005.1 Faecousia sp. | reverse complement strand
TATGCCGATGCCGACGGCAACTATGTTGGATTCTGGCAGGAGAGCGATGGCTACGATGCTGAGGGCGCGCCGGAGGGTGCTGCCTACATCAATAAGTCCTACGGTTACCTGGGTGCGGAAAGCACCGCCGAGGGCGCCAGCGACATGATGCATGTGGTGGTCATGGTCCATACCGAGATCGCCACCGGTGACCAGAGCATTATCTATAAGATCCCTGCATCCCTGATCCCGACAGTTATTTACAATGTGGAGCTGGATGGCACCGATACCTCTAAGCCCCAATCCGTCACCCGTGAGGAAGCCTTCCCCCTGCAGCTTCTGGCAGAGGTAGGTCTGCGCTCCGATGTGAACGCAGTCAACCTGGAGCAGAAGGTGGCAGAGTATGTGGAAAAGGGAGGTCACGCCCATAAGAACGCTGACGGCACTTATAGCTTCTATACTAACCGCTGGGGCTATGGTCACGGCGAAGAGGTAGACTATAATGAGCCTCTCAGCCATGTGGTGGCACAGTCCCACTTCCATCCGGCTACCGATAACAGCCGCTACTATTTTACTGAGAACACGCAGATCTTCGTGGATGAAGCAGGTACACCCTATACAGACAATAATGTACCTGTAGGCGGCACATATTACCACGCCCGCAGCTTCTACGAGGTCAGAAACGGCGCAGCGGTCTATGTCACAAAGTATCTTCCCATCTCTGCTGTGACCCTGACCCAGGCGATCCAGAATAGCAATAACTGGTACATTCCTGCCGGTGCGCCCTTCCAGGAGACGGAGCGTTTCCGGGTTGAGAAAGCCCCCAACACCACCGGCACCTTGACCTATGCGGATTATCCTGCGGTTTTGCACAATGCCGACGGCTATAACTGCTATGCCTTCCTGGGCAACAACGGCAAGCTCACCTATGCGCCCGCCTAGGGTATTGCGCTTAGCAAGACTGTGACAGAGCCTTCCGATAAAGAAGGCGCACCCACGGAATTCACCTTCCATGTGACCCTGAGCCAGGCAGTGGCTGATCCTGAGGTCACCAATGCTGACGGTGCTGCTATCGATGCGGAAAAGTGGTCTGTCAGTGGCAATGTGATCACGGTCAAGCTCAGCGCCGGGCAGACTGTGTACATCACCGGTATCCCCACCGGCACTTCCTATACAGTTGAGGAGGAAGCCAGCGAGTTCTATACTGCCGCATCCTCCAATGCCAGCGGTACTGTGACAGCATATACCGTCAACAGCGTTGACTTTGACAATACCGCCAAGGGCTTCGGCAGCCTGGTAGTGGGCAAGGATGTGAACTATCCTGAAGGCTTTGTTCCCGGCACTGCTCACAACAGCAAGGAATTCACCGTCACTGTGACCTTTACCGGCGATATCACTGGCATCGAGGCACCTGCAGGCGCTGTGCGCAGCGGCAATGCCTTTGCCCTGAAGCTGAAGGACGGCGAGTCTGTTACCTTTAATGAGATCCCTGAAGGAACGACCTATACGGTCTCCGAGGGCACGATGCCTGCCGGATACACCCTCCAGGAGCTGCGCTACTCTGACGAGACCATGACCATCGCGGCAAACGATGTGGATGAGGCAGAGGTCGTCAACCGCTATACGCTGCAGCCTGTTTCTCCCAATGTGAAGATCCGCGGCAGCAAGAATCTGGTCACGAATGAAAGCAGCTGGAATGGCGAGAGCTTCACTGTGGAGCTGTTCCGGACCGATGACTTTGCGGATCAGGATCCCGTTTCCACCGGTCTGACTGCCACTATGACGGAGGCGAATAAGGACTACGAGATCGACCTGAGCAGCATTTCCTTCACCCATGCGGGTATTTACTACTTCCGCGCGGTGGAAGTGATCCCTGAGGATCGCAATGAAAACATTGCCTATGACCGTACCTACGGTCTGTTCTCAGTCACTGTCGGCGATGCCAATGCCGACGGCGCACTGGAGATCCAGGATGTCAGCGGCTACCAGAGCACCACTGCTTCCGGCAGCGCAGCCAATGGCTGGGTGCTGGAAAAGGATTTCACAAATGTGGTCACCACTGACCGGATCTACCTGAACATTCAGAAAAATGTGGTAGATGCCGACGATAATACACCGGTCAACGCGCATCGGGGCGACATCACCTTCGGTCTGTTTGCCAATATGGATGCCGGGACCACGCCTGCTTATTACATGCTGACTGATACTGCCGGCAAGGCCACCATCATGGTGCCTGTGACCCAGCAAATCATTTCTGCGGCAGGCGGAACGCTGACCTACTACCTGCGTGAGATCGCGCCTGCGGCTGAAAACCGTGTGGTGGGTATGCACTACAACGAGAGCTGGCTGTATGCCGTCGAGATCACCTGGGATGAAAGTGCCAATGCTGCGGTCATCCGCTACGCACCCATCGCAAATGGCACTGTAGGTGCTTACCAGACCTACATTGAGGGAACAACGGTCTTTGAGCATACCAACACCTATGAAAAGGATGTCAAGGTATCGCTGGCACTCAGCGGTGAAAAGACCTTGAACGGAAAGACCGATCTGGGTGGAAGAAAATTCTCCTTCAGCCTCTATGAGTCCACAGCAGCCTTTGTACAGGGCACGCTGATCGAGACCGTGACCAACAACACAAACGCTATTTCCTTCCGTGATGTTTCCTTCACGGCACCCGGCGTGTACTACATGGTGGCAAGAGAGAATGCCTCCACCTTGGGTGGTATTACGATCGACGGCGCTGTGTACCACATTACTGTGGAAGTAGAAAAGTTTGTGGATACCGACGGTACGACCAGACTGCGTCTTGTGAGCGGCTACCCCAGTGTCATTAAGTACGGCACTTCCACCAATGTGGGCGCTGACGGCCTGGACTTTAATAACAGCTACACCATTACAGGCAGTGAGGATGTGACCATCAGCGGTCACAAGACCCTCACCGGCCGTGAGCTGATCGCCGGTGAGTTCGAGTTCGGTCTGTATCAGGGACAGACCCTGGTATCTTCCGTGAAGAACCTGACCAATGGCAGCTTCAGCTTCCCCACGATCACCTTCACTGCCGCGGACATCGGTACCCACACCTACACCGTCAAGGAGATCGTTCCCACCGATAAGCTGGGCGGCGTGACCTATGACGAAAACACCCAGTATACTGTGGTGGTAGAGGTGGAAGATAACGGCGAGGGCGGCATTACCGTCACCAAGACTGTTAACAACACCCCCAACACCGCTATCGAATTTGAAAACTTCTATAGCTCCCAGCCTATTGATGTGACGCTGACCGGCAGCAAGACCCTGTACAACCAGGATACCGGCAGCTACATCAACCTCAATGGTGGCGAGTTTACCTTCTATCTGTACGAATCCAATGCAAACTTCAACACCCAGGGCAAGCTGGCGGTTCCTGCTGTGACCAACGGTGCAGGCGGCAGCATCCGCATCCTGCTGGAGGATCTGAAGGCAGGCGACTACTACTATATCCTTCGTGAGGATCTGGGCAGCGCCACCGGTATGCACTATGATACCAGCGTCTTCAATATCCGGGTGCTGGTCACCGATAACGGTGACGGCACGCTCCGGTCTATGGTGACGATCCAGAAGTCCGGCAGCGATGCTAACACTATTGTCTTTGGTAACAACTATGATCCCGAGCCCACTGAGCTTGCGATCACCGGCACAAAGGACCTGACCGGTCGAGACATTGTCGACGGCGAGTTCAGCTTTGAGCTTTACGAGGGCAGCACACTGCTGCAGACGGTCGAGAATGTAGGCGGAAGCTTCAGCTTTGCGCCTATCGAGTACGAAAAGTCCGGCACCTACACCTACACCATCAAGGAACAGATCCCTCAGCAGGCGGTAAATAACGCCTATAAGGGCGTGACCTATGATGACACCGTTTACACGCTCACCGTTACCGTTACCGATCAGAACGGTACTTTACAGGCTGTAGCCTCCCACACGGCTCAGCAGCTGGTCTTCAACAACAAGTACGAGGGCGCGGATACCCACTTCAGCGTACAGGGTAAAAAGAACCTGGAGGATAAGGCGCTGGAGGCAGGTATGTTCTCCTTCGAGCTGCGGGATAAGAACGGCGTTCACATCGCAACTGTCAGGAACGCGGCTGACGGCAGCTTCGCTTTCCAGAACATTCCTCTGGCAGATAAGGGCGACTACACCTACACCATCCGTGAGGTCATCCCTGCCGGTGCGGAGCAGGTGGATGGCAAGTGGATCTACAAGGGTATTACCTATTCCAGCGAGGTCTACACCGTCGAGGTCTCTGTTACCGACCCCGGTGCCGGTCATCTGGTCGCCGGTACTCCTGTGATCACCGATCAGAACGGTCAGATCGTGCCGCAGGCAGACTTTACAAACGATTACAATGTCGAGCCCATTGAAGTCACTATCCGTGGTATCAAGGAACTGACAGGACGGGCGCTGGCACAGGGCGAATTCTCCTTTACCCTGGCAGGTCACGGCTACCAGATCAACACCACCAACAAAGCAGACGGCGCGATCGTCTTCACCCCCGTCAAGCTGGATGCGGCAGGCACCTACACCTTCTCCGTCTCTGAGTATCAGGGCAGCAAGGGCGGCATTGATTACGACGGAAACAGCTATGATGTTACCGTGGAAGTGACCGATAACGGTGATGGCACACTGTCTGCTGATGTGATCTACCCCAACGGTGTTCTGAAATTTACCAATAGCTACAAGGTCGAAGGGGATACGGAATTTACAGTTTCCGGCATCAAGACCATGAACGGTCGTCTTCTCAACGAGGAGGATGTTTTCGAGTTCCAGCTGAAGGACAGCGCAGGCAATGTCCTGCAGACTGTTCAGGCTAAAGAGGGTAAGTTCTCCCTCACTCAGAAGCTGGATAAGCTGGGCGTACACACCTTCACCCTGACGGAAAAGAGACCCGAGGGCGGTGTAAAGGACGGTGTTACCTACAGCACCCAGGTCTATACCATCACAGTCAATGTGACGGATAACGGCGAGGGTACTATGATGGCGGCAGCTCCCATCATCACTTACCAGAGCGTGGATGTGACACGGATCGAATTTGTCAACAGCTATCGTACCGCGCCTGCAAAGCTGGATCTGACAGCCACCAAGGACTACGAGAAGGGCTTTGCCCAGGATGTGTTTACTTTCCTGCTCACCGGTCACGGTCAGAATCAGGAAAAGACAAATGACGCACAGGGCAATGTAGTATTCGATACCATCTATCTGGATAAGACCGGCTCTTACACCTTTACCATTACCGAAGAAAACAGCGGTCTTACCTGGGTCGACTACGATGAGACCACCTACAAGGTCACGGTTCAGGTCAAGGATGACGGCAAGGGTCAGCTTTATGTAGATCCCGATACGATCACTTACACGGCTGACGGCAACGCGGCTACCGGGATCGTGTTCGACAATGACTACCTGCTGAAGAAGAACACAGTAGCCATCGGCGGCGATAAGCTGCTGACCAAGAACGGTATCCAGCAGAATCTGACCGGCGGCGAGTTCACCTTCGGACTGTATGAGGGTGACAAGCAGCTGCAGACTACCGATAATATTGCCGGCGGCAGCTTTGCCTTCGAGGCGATCGAATATCATGAAGCCGGTGACCATACCTACACTGTCAAAGAGATCATTCCCACCGACAGGGAAGAGGGCATGATCTATGACGAAACGGTCTACACCGTCAAGGTCAGTGTCACCGACGACAACAAGGGCAATCTGATCGTGAACAAGCAGCTGGTCGGTGCGCAGAGTATTCTGTTTACCAACACCCTGCATGATATCATCGTCAAGGATGTGGCAACCACACAAGATCCCCACATTTCCATTGACGGACAGCAGGTTCAGGTCAATGATGTGCTGGTATACACCATTGATTATGTCAATACTACCGGCAAGGATGTTACGGCAGCTATTACGGATATTCTGCCGGAGTACACGGAGTTTATTTCTGCCAGCGATGGCGGTACCTGCACTGACGGTACAGTGACCTGGAAGCTGCCGGTGGCAAAGAATGCTTCCGAGCAGGTCAGTGTGACGGTCCGTGTGACAGCGCCGCAGCAGATCCTTATCAATGACGCGACTGTTTATGACGGAACCAATACCTATACCTCTGAGGCAGTTTATGTCCACACAGTAGAGGAAGAGCTGGTCAAGGATGTTGCCGCTGCAGGCAAGCCCGATATCAGCATCGACGGCGAGCGGGTAGCACCCGGCGATGAGCTGGTGTACACGGTGACCTACTACAATGCTACAGAGAATGCAGTGACAGCGACGGTAGCGGATAAGATCCCTGCGCACACCACCTTTAAGAGCGTTGACGCGCGCGGTACTTACAACGGCACGGATACGGTGCAGTGGACGCTGCAGGTAGCGCCCTGGAGCAGCGAGACAGTCAGCTTCACAGTGACAGTCAACGATGCGGATGCCTTCATTGACAACACCGCAACCGCACTGGTCGGCACAAACCAGGTCGAATCCAACACCGTTACCAACCACACCTATGAGGAAGTGGGCGGCAAGGATGTGGCAAGACCTGCTGAGCCTGAGGTCAGCATTGACGGCAAGGCAGTCAAGGTCGGCGAGATCCTGGAGTACACCATCTCCTACACCAATATTACGGAAGCACCTGTAGATGTGACCATTACGGATGAGATCCCTGCTTACACGAAACTGATCCAGGCAAAGGACGGCACAGTGAAGGACGGCGTGATCACCTGGACGCTGGAGAATGTCCAGCCCAGAGAAAAGGTGACGGTCTCCTTCCGGGTCACCGTGACCGGTGCCGGTGAAGTGATCGAGAACCAGGCGCAGATCTTTGACGGTACCAATAAGCTGACCAACACTGTCAAGAACTCTGTTCCCAAGAAATCTGTGGATAAGCAGAACGCATCCACCGGTGAGATTCTGATCTACACCATCGATTATATCAATACCACCGGCGATGTAGCTGATGTGGTCATTACCGATAAGCTGGATGCGGCACTTGCCTATGTGGACGGAACGGCAGGCACAGGCGTGTATGCTGACGGTATCATCACCTGGAACTTCCGGGATGTCCCGGCAGGCGAGCGTATCACAGTCACCTTCCAGGCAAAGATCAAGGCAGATGCCGACAACGCCTCCATCTCCAATGTGGCGGAAGTGATCGAAAATGAGGTTAAGATCGCCTCTACCAACAATACCGAGGTTCAGGTGAAGAAGCCTGCACTGAGCATCCTGAAGGAGCAGGCTGTCGGAAACGGTACAGCTACTGTAAAGCAGCAGTCTGTTAAGGCTGGCGATGTGGTGAGCTACACCATTACTGTGACCAACGACGGCGAGGGCGATGCCTACGGCATCACTGTCAGTGACAAGATTCCCGAGGGACTGAGCTATGTGGAAGCGTCCGTAAGCCAGGGTGGTGCGGTCAAGGACGGCATCGTCACATGGAAGCTGGATACCCTGGCAGTTGGTCAAAGCGCAAAGCTGACCTTCAAGGTCACAGTTCCTAAGGTGGATAAGGATACCACCTGGAAGAATGTGGCTATGGTGGTCTATGAGAATGATCCCAACGGCGACAAGCCCACCGAATCCGGTGGCGTAGAGATCGAACTGAAGATCCCGGCAACACCTCAGACCGGTGACGATTTCAGCGCAGTCCTGTTCATCGGACTGATGGTCCTGAGCAGCTTCGGTCTTGCGGCGGTCATCCTTTGCAAGAAGCGTGAAGAGGAAGCCCAGACCCAGCAGTAATCTATAACCCAAAGGGGCTGCAGCAAACGCTGCATCCCCTTAGAGCGTCAAAAAGCCGCCAACCGTCAAAACACAAATTATAGAACGAAGGTAGACGGCATAGCACACAGCCTGTAGGGGACGGGCTCCCGTCCCGTTAAATAGGGCGAAAAAGTCTTGCTACGCAAGGTGTTTTGACTTGCTGCGCAACTCGAAGCTTACCGTACCTATGTACGCCTACAGCTTCGAATTGCTTGTCTCGGCGGCTCCTTTGACCTCTGTCAGTCTGACAAAGTCCGGATTTTACATTTTCTTCACTTGACAAATCCTGGGAACTAAATTAAAATAGCAAAAGAATATTGAGGGAGTAATTCGGCATCTTCGGGTGCTGGGTCTTTCGTCATATCGGCAGCAATGCCCGGAAGACCTCTAAAGAATGAGACTCATGCGCAGACCCTGTGGTTTTAGCGTATGGGTTTTTTTATTTCCTCAAAAAAAGTAAAAGGAGTTTTTGTAATGGACAGAGAGTATAGCCTATCTACGGAAGCTGTGCTGCAGGAACTGAAGACCGGGGAAACCGGACTTTCCTCTGCTGAAGCTGCCCGCCGTCTGGAACAGTACGGTCACAACAAGCTCAAGGAAGCGGAAAAAGCCACATGGCTGCAGAAATTTATGGCGCAGCTGAAAGATCCGATGCTGATCATCCTGATGATCGCGGCGGTGGTCTCCGCTGCTACTACCGTCATGTCCTACCTGCAGAATCCCGGTCACACCGGTGAGCTGGTGGAGGGCCTGGTAGAGGTAGGCATCATTCTGGTGGTGGTGCTGCTCAACGCCATCCTGGGGGTGTTCCAGGAGAGTAAGGCAGAGGCAGCTATCGAAGCACTGCAAACTATGACTGCCGCAACCTGTAAGGTCATCCGTGACGGCAAACAGATCGTGCTGCACAGCGATGAACTGGGGCCCGGCGATATCGTGGTGCTGGAAGCCGGCGAAAGCGTGCCTGCTGACGGACGGTTGCTGGAAAGTGCGTCCTTGAAGATCGAGGAGGCCGCCCTGACCGGTGAAAGCGTTCCGGTCAATAAGGTGATCGAGATCCTGGGCGTTGGTTCTGAGGCGGATGTACCTCTGGGCGACCGGAAAAATATGTGTTACATGGGCTCTACCGTGGTCTATGGCAGAGGTAAGGCAGTGATCACCCGTACCGGTATGGATACCGAGATGGGCAAGATCGCCGGTGCGCTGGCAGCCACTGCTGACGAGCAGACCCCGCTGCAGCGGAAGCTGGACGATCTGGGTAAGACCCTTTCTAAGCTGGTGCTGGGCATCTGCGTATTTATTTTTGCTTTCCAGCTGATCACTGCCGGTCAGTTTGATGTGCCGACGATCCTTTCTACCTTTATGGTCGCGGTTTCTCTGGCAGTTGCCGCTATTCCCGAGGGACTTGCCACGGTGGTTACGGTGGTGCTGTCCATCGGTGTGACCAATATGTCCAAGCGCAACGCGGTGATTCGCCGCCTGACAGCCGTGGAGACTCTGGGCTGCACCCAGGTCATCTGCTCGGATAAGACAGGTACACTGACCCAGAATAAAATGACAGTTGTGGAGCACACGGGCGATACACAGCTGGTGGCTACCGCTATGGCGCTGTGCAGTGACGCAAACCTCAATGACGAAGATAAGGCAGAGGGTGAACCTACAGAGTGCGCACTGGTCAACTTCGCATTTTCCGTTGGTCTTAAAAAGCAGGATCTGGAGAAAGCCACTCCCCGTGTGGACGAAGCACCCTTCGACTCCGGACGGAAAATGATGTCTACGATCCATGACCTGGGTGCCAGCTTTGTTCAGTACACCAAGGGCGGCCCCGATGTGGTGCTGAGCCGCTGCACGCACTACTGGGAGAATGGCGAAAGCCTGCCTATGACTGAGGAAAAGCGCGCCCAGATCTTGGCGCAGAATAAGGCGATGGCAGATAAAGCACTGCGTGTTCTGGCAGTGGCAAAGCGTGACTGGAACGAAAAGCCTGCGGACAATACCCCTGAGTTTTTGGAGCAGGAACTGGTATTTGTAGGTCTGACCGGTATGATCGATCCTGTCCGTCCTGAGGTCAAGGCAGCCATTGAGGAGTGCCGGGCTGCCGGTATCCCACCTGTGATGATCACCGGTGACCATAAGGATACGGCGATCGCCATTGCAAAGGAACTGGGTATCATTACCGATGCTTCCGAAGCCATCACCGGCACGGAGCTGGATGCGATCTCCGATGAGGATATCTGTGAGGCTGTGAAAAAATACGGCGTGTATGCCCGCGTGCAGCCTGAGCATAAGGTTCGGATCGTCAATGCCTGGAAGGCAAACGGCGCTATCACCGCTATGACCGGTGACGGTGTAAACGATGCTCCCTCTATTAAGTCCGCGGATATCGGTGTGGGCATGGGCATCACCGGTACAGATGTTACCAAGAATGTGGCGGACATGGTTTTGGCAGACGATAACTTTGCCACCATCGTCGGTGCTGTAGGCGAAGGACGCCGGATCTACGACAACATCCGGAAAGCGATCCAGTTTCTGCTGGCATCCAACATGAGTGAGGTTCTGGGTGTTTTTGGCGCGACCTTAATGGGCTTTGTCCTTCTAAACCCTGTGCACCTTTTGTTTATCAATCTGGTTACCGACTGTTTCCCGGCACTGGCGCTGGGCATGGAAGAAGCAGAGCCGGATACCATGACCCGTCCGCCCCGTAATTCCAAGGACGGGATCTTTGCCGGCGGTCTGGGCGTCGATGTGATCTATCAAGGCGTTCTGGTAACGCTGATCACCATCGTTGCCTACCTGATCGGCAGTATCCTGGATCCTGCGGTAGGTTCCTTTGGTGCCCTGCGTGCGGCAGGGGAGTCCGGACACGGCATGACCATGGCGTTTTTGGCAATGTCTATGTGTGAGATCTTCCACTCCTTCAATATGCGCTCTCAGCGCAAGAGCGTGTTCAGCCTGAAAGGGCAGAATAAGGTCCTCTGGGCGGCTATGCTGGGAAGCCTGCTGCTGACCACACTGGTGATCGAAATTCCCTTTATTGCCGGTGCGTTCGGCTTTACCCCCATCGGCTTTGTCGAGTATGCCATTGCTATTGGCCTTGCGGTGCTGGTGATCCCTGTAGTCGAACTGATCAAGCTCCTGCAAAGAAAGCTTGCGAAATAAGAATACGGGACTGCTGCGAATTTGCGGCAGTCCCGATTTTTAAACTGTTTTTGCCCAGAGCGGCATATGGGAAAAGACCTTTTGCTCCCCCTTGTGGGGAAATGTGATGCAGCAGGAGTACAGCATAGGCACGGAAACACCGTCTTTTGCGCCGTACTTATGGTCGCCCACTAAAGGATAACCCCGGGAAGCAAACTGCACCCGGATCTGATGGCTTCTGCCGGTGTGAAGGCGGATGCGTACCAGGGAAGTCTCACCTCCGGCAAGCCGGGAGAATTCCAGCCGTGCCGCTTTGACACCGGCACGCTGCCGCTTGACCACATATACCTTGTTTTTGCGGCTGTCCTTGAAAAGAAGATCCTCCCAATCTCCGGACGGGGGAACCTCTCCATGAACGCAGGCCACATATTCCTTGACCATGTGCCCCTGCTGGATCAGACGGGAAAGGTCAGCTGCTGCGCCCTTTGTACGGGCATAGACCATCACACCGCCCACATTTTTATCCAGCCGGTGAACGGTGAAGATCTCGCCACCCAATGTTTCCTTCAGAGCAATAGGCATGTCCTGCTCCGAATCCATCCCAACAGGCTTGAGGCATACGACGATCTCGTTATCCGAGTGAAGAATATCCATATTTTCACATCCTTTGGAGCTATTATATCATAGAAAGTCGCCCCTTGCATCTGCTTTTTTATGGTGTATAATAAAGGGAAAAGGAGTGGAATGCTATGACAACGAAGGAGTATCAGAAAAAATCGCCCCTGGCGATCTTTCTGGGATATTTTAAAAATCATAAGGGCTTGTTCGCGGTGGACATGCTATGTGCCATGCTGATCGCGGCGATCGACCTTGCGTTTCCCCTGGTGACGCGCAGCGCCCTTTACGACATGCTGCCGAATAATCTTTACGGGGTGTTCTTTACGGTGATGATCGCTATGCTGGTATGCTACCTGCTGCGAGCTTTTTTGAATTACATCGTTTGCTATTTCGGACACACCTTCGGTATTCGGGTGGAGGCGGATATCCGGGCGGATCTGTTTCGGCATATGCAAGAGCTGAACTATGATTTTTATGACCGCAACCGCACGCCGCAGCTGATGAGCCGGCTGACCACAGATCTGTTTGAGCTGACAGAGCTTGCCCACCATGGACCGGAGGACCTGATCACATCGGTGCTGACCATCATCGGCGCGCTGACGGTGATGGGAACGATCCAGTGGCGTCTGGCGCTGGTGGTAGGACTTTTGATCCCGGTGTTTCTGTTGGTGGTGCTGTTGCTGCGCAAACATATGTCCCGGGTCTCTGTGGCGGTGAAGGAAAAAGTCGGACATATCAACACGGAGATCGAATCCAGTCTGTCCGGGATCCGTACCGCCAAGGCCTTTGCCAACGAGGAACTGGAAAATGCCCGGTTCAATGCCGCCAACGATGTCTATAAAGGCTCCAAACGCAAATTCCACAAGGCGATGGGCATGTTCTCCGGCGCTATGGAATTTTTGATGACCAGTCTGAATGTGGTGGTGATCGGTTACGGCGGCTATCTGGTGATGACAAAGCAGATGGACTACCGGGATCTTCTGACATTTACCCTTTATATCACATCCTTTATTACGCCTATGCGCAAGCTTGCCAGTTTTTCTGAATTGTTTGCCAACGGCTTTGCCGGGCTGAATCGGTTCGTGGAGCTGATGCGCACAGAGCCTGCCCTGCAGGATAAGGAAAATGCCCCGGATCTGTGCCAGGTCAAGGGCGAGATCTGCGTGAAGGATGTGTCCTTTGCCTATGATGGCACTTTGGATGTTTTGCAGCATGTGTCTTTGGATATTGCGCCCGGTGAGACGGTGGCGATCGTTGGTCCCTCCGGTGGCGGAAAAACGACCCTGTGTCAGCTGATCCCCCGGTTTTACGAGGTCTCCGGCGGCAGCATCACCATCGACGGTATGGATGTACGGGATGTGACCCAGAGATCTATCCATGAGAATATCGGCATCGTCCAGCAGGATGTGTTCCTGTTTGCCGACACTATTTTGGAAAACATCCGCTACGGTAAGCCGGATGCCACCGAGGAGGAGGTCATCGAGGCGGCGAAAAAAGCGGAGATCTACGACGATATTCTGGCAATGCCTCAAGGCTTTCAGACCTATGTGGGCGAACGGGGGACCCTTTTGTCCGGCGGTCAGAAGCAGCGTGTCGCCATCGCTCGGATATTCCTGAAAAATCCGCCGATTTTGATTCTGGATGAGGCGACTTCTGCACTGGACTCTGTGACGGAGGCGAAGATCCAGCGTGCCTTCGATGCGTTGGCGCAGGGGAGAACCACATTGATCATTGCCCATCGCCTGTCTACCATCCGTGCGGCCGGCCGGATCGTATCCATTGCTGACGGCGTCATCGCCGAATGTGGCACCCATGAGCAGCTGCTTGCCCAGGACGGTATCTACGCAAACCTATATAAAACCCAAACCGGCTTAAACGCATAATTCTAAGGAATGTAAGCAATACAGCATCAATGTATGTCACTGGACATCTAACGATGAAAGAAAGCGCTACAGCACCCTATTTGGGGTGCTGTAGCGCTTGGTGTCGGTGTCCGTTTGCGGTGCCGGAGCAACTCCCTTGGGCGGAAGCCTGGGGTGAGGGGGGGCGCCGGCG
>JAZOSG010000074.1:0-5540 GCA_045657005.1 Faecousia sp. | reverse complement strand
CTGAACCAGCTGACGGCTCTGCGTGCCCGCCGGGATACGCCTCCGCTGGGAAAACCCGGAAGAGTTCCCCATTACAAAGGATTGAGTACACCGCCTTCGCTGACGGTTCAGGTCACCACCCGGGAACAGATCACCGGCAGGCTCTTGAAAATGACGCCCAGTGTTCTGTATGTGCCGCTGCACCTGCTTGCCCAGGATCTGCAATTCTGCCGGGAGCTTGCCCACCGGGTCAATGTCTGCGCGGTGCTCCCAAGGATCGTTCACGACAGTGAGCTGCCTGCGCTCAAGCAGAGCATGTCCGCTGTGCGCAGCATGGGTGTCCGGGAGGTTCTGGTTGGCAATTTGGGTCTTTTGCTGCCTGCTCAGGAGTGCAGGATGCGTCTGCGCGGCGATTTCGGCCTGAATTTTTACAGCTCCGCGGCTGTCAATTCCGCCCGGGAGCTTGCCTTGGCATCTGCCGCTTTGAGCTTTGAAATGACTCTGCCCCAGATCCGGGATGTGAGCAAAGCTGTTCCCTGTGAGATCCTCAGCTACGGCAGACTGCCCCTGATGGTCACAGAAAACTGTCTGATCAAGGGACGCACCGGCGAGTGCACCTGCCATCTTGGCGCGGCAAAGCTAACCGACAAAACCGGCGCGGAATTCCCCATCATCAAGGACGGCGATTCCTGCCGCAGCATCCTGCTTAACGGCAAAAAGCTCAACTGGCTGGATCGCCAGAGCGACCTGTCCCGTCTGGGACTGTGGGCAACCCGCCTGTATTTTACCACAGAAAACCCCAAAGAAGTGGATATGGTTTTGGCTGCCTGCAGTAACCCGCCTGCTTTTGATCCCGGTGCCTGCACCAGAGGACTCTACCTTAGGGGACTGGAATAGTGCATAGTGTATAGTGCATAGTGCACAGTTGATTTAAAAGAGGCAAAATATATGAATAATGAAACTGTTTCGGAAAAAAGCCTGAATTTTTCTGTTCGTATCGTAAATCTACGTAAATTTCTGGTTGAACAAAAAAAAGAATACATTATGTCAAAACAGCTTCTGCGGTGTGGAACCAGCATTGGCGCCAATATTGCGGAGGCACAGCGAGGTCAAAGCAAAGCGGATTTCAAAGCTAAAATGGGTATTGCACTGAAAGAAGCAAGCGAGACCGAATACTGGCTACGATTATTACACCGAACCAATTATCTGAACCAACGGCAGTATAAAAGTCTTTATGAAGATAACTGTGAGCTATTGCGTATGCTGACAGCCATTTGCAAGAAATCAGATCAAAATAATTGAGTACCTGTTCACTATGCACTATGCACTGTGCACCGTGCACTCTCTTATGTGTGAGGTATCTATGGGTATTATTTTAGCGTCCCAATCGCCCCGGCGCAAAGAGCTGCTGGGACTGTTTCACATCCCCTTTACCGTCCGGGTGGCGGATATCGACGAGACCATGGATCCTAAAAAGCCTGCCGCCCAGGAGGTGGCACGGGTCAGCCGTTTGAAAGCAGAGGCGGTTCCTCACGGCAACGATGACACGGTCATTGCCGCTGATACCATCGTTGTCTGTCAGGGACAGATCCTGGGCAAGCCCAAGGACGAAGCGGATGCGTTTCGGATGCTGCAGCTGCTGTCCGGCAGAGACCATCAGGTGATGACCGGCATGACAGTGCTCCGGGGTGAGCGTTGCACCGTCTGTACCGAGATCACAGATATCCACTTCAGACCCCTTTCCGAAAAAGAGATCCTTGCCTATATCGCCACCGGTGAGCCTATGGATAAAGCCGGTGCTTACGGGATCCAGGGCGGCGCTGCCCTGTTTGCCCAGCGGTTGGTGGGAGATTATTATAATGTTATGGGTCTTCCGGTTTGCCGGCTGAGCCTGATTTTGAAAGATCTTGCCCCAGAAATCATGGAGGGAGCATAATGAAACACTTTTTTTCTACCCGTGTCCGCGTGGTGCTGATCATCGCGGTGCTGCTGGCAGTGGTGTTGACCGTTATCAGCAGCCTGACCGGTCTGAGCCTGCCGGATATGTTTGTCAAAGGCATTCTGACCCCGATCCGCACCGGTGCCAGCAAGCTGACTGATCAAGCGGAGCAGCTGTACAATTACATGTTCGAATACGAATCCCTCCTGGCAGAAAACGCAGCCCTGAAGGAAGATCTGGCGCAGCTGGAGGAAGATGCCCGGCTTGCAGACTCCGTCGCCCGTGAAAACGACCGGCTTCGTGCGTTGCTGGGGCTGACCGAAGCCAACGAGGATTACTCCCTGGTGGACTGCTATATTATCTCCCGCAGCTCTCAGGAGTGGTCCAGCAACTTTACCGTAAACAAGGGCACCAATTCCGGCATCACCGCCGGTATGTGCGCCATCACCGCCAACGGCGAGGTGGTAGGACTTGTCAGTGAGGCAGGCTCTAACTATGCCGTTGTGAAATCCGTTCTGGATTCCTCCCTGGAGATCAGTGCCACCATTTCCTCCTCCGGTTATAACGGCATGGTCCAGGGCGGCTATTCCACCGGTCTGGAAGGTCTTCTGCGGATGGATTATCTGCCCAGCTCCGCGGTCATCCGCAACAACGACCAGGTGGTCACCTCCGGCTCTACCGTATATCCCCGGAATCTGATCATCGGCTATGTGGTGGACGCAGGCTTTGACGACACCGGCGTTGCCAAATACGCGCTTTTGGAGCCGGCTGTCAATGTAGGCAGTCTGGAACAGGTCTTCATCGTTACCGAATATGATGCCGGGTGAAAATTATGGCAAAAAAGTATGAATTTAAGCCGGACAAGCCCCGTTCCGGCATATTAAGCAAGCTATTTCTAACTCAGAAGCAGCGCAGATCTGTGCTTAAATGGGCGCTGTACGCCCTGGTTTTGCTGGTGCTGTCGGTGCTGCAGGATGTGCTTTTGTGCCGCTTCCGCCTGTTTGGTGCCACTACCGAGCTGGTTCCCTGCGGTATTTTTCTGATCTGCCTGACCGAGGGACTGGAGCGCGGCTGTATTTTCAGCCTGTGCGCCGCCTGCGTCTATCTGTTTTCCGGCTCTGCTGCCGGTAATTATTCCATCGTTTTTATCACCGCCCTTTCCGTAGGCGTGACCTTTTTCCGGCAAAGCTATCTGCGCAAAGGCTTTAGCGCGGCCATACTTTGCACTGGGATCGCGATGCTTTTGTACGAACTGGCAGTGTTTGCCATCGGTCTGTTTTTCAGCATGACCACCCCTGACCGGATCGGTGCCTTCTGCCTGACCGGGCTTATGACCCTGCTGAGCGTACCCCTTTTGTATCCCATCGTCAACGCTATCAGCACCATTGGAGGCGAAGCATGGAAAGAATAACCCGTTTCCGCGCACAGCTGCTTGTTCTGCTCTTTACGGCGCTTATCCTGTTTTTCTCCTTTAAGCTGTACGATCTGCAGATCATACAGACCGGCGGCAACAAGGATAACACCACTACCTTTACCACCCGGACCCGAGTTAAGGCTGCCCGGGGTGATATTCTGGACACCAACGGCAATGTTCTGGTGCGCAACCGCGCCAGCTACGATCTGGTGATCAATCACTATGTTCTGCTGACCGCCAGCGGTACCAACGACTACCTTTATCAGCTGGTCACACGGTGCAAGGAGGCCGGGATCGAATATAATGAGAACTTCCCCATTTCCCAGGAACGCCCCTTTGTCTACACTCTGGACGAATACAATTCCTCGTGGCAGAACTATTTTCAGATCTACCTTAACAGCAAGGATCTGGACTCAGATATTACCGCGCCGCTGCTGATCAAGCGGCTTCGGGAGCGCTATAAGATCCCTGCCCAGTGGACGGAGGAGGAGGCGCGGCTGGTGATCGGCCTGCGCTACGAAATGGATCTGCGCGGCTGCGTGGGCAGTCTGGCAAACCATGTGTTCCTGGGCGATGTCAACGATGAAAATCTGTCCGCCCTGGTAGAACTGAACATCCCCGGTCTGATGGTGGAAAAAACCACCGTCCGGGAATACAGCACCAAATATGCCGCCCACATCCTAGGCTTTGTTGGTCCTATGAATGCGGAGCAGTGGGAGAAATACAAAAACAACGACGATTATTCTATGGACTCGGAGATCGGACAAAGCGGTCTGGAGGCTGCTTTTGAGGAATATCTGCACGGCGTTGACGGCATCCGTGAGGACACGGTCACCGTTTCCGGCGAGCTGATCAAGTCGGAATACAAGGTCGAGCCTAAGGCCGGCGCCAATGTGGAGGTGGCCATCGACATCAACCTCCAGCGGGCCGCCGAGGAGGGGCTCGCCAGCGTCATCGAGACGCTGCGTGCCAACGAGGGCGAAGACGGTGACGATGCCGAAGGCGGTGCGGTGGTAGCAATGAATGTAAAGACCGGACAGGTCCTGGTCTGCGCCAGCTATCCCACCTATGACCTTTCCACCTATTTTGAGGATTACGAGCAGACGCTGGAAGCTCCCTATGATCCTCTGTACAACCGGGCGCTGCTGGGAACTTATCCCCCGGGCTCTACCTATAAAATGTCTATGGTGGTGGCCGGTATCGACTCGGGCGTTATCACCTCCGGCACAGACATCTATGATAAGGGTGTCTATGACAAGTACGCTCCCGGATTTATCGTCAAATGCCTGCGGTTTACCAACTACGGCATGATCCACCAGAACCTGAATGCAGCAGAGGCACTGCAGGTCTCCTGTAACTACTTTTTCTACGAATTGGGCGACAAGATCTCCCTGAGCGCCATGGACAATACCGCCAGAAGTCTGGGGCTTGGTGAGCCTACCGGCATCGAGCTGCCGGAAAATACCGGTCACCGGGCAAACGCCGAGACCAAAAAGAAGCTGTACTCCGGCGACAGATCCGGTTGGTACAAAGCAGACCAGATCACTGCCGCTATCGGACAGTCGGACAACCGCTTTACGCCTATGCAGCTGTGCGCCTATACTGCCACCCTGGCAAACCGGGGCACCCGTTACCGCGCGACCTTCCTTAACCGGGTCGTCTCTTCTGATTACCGTCAGTTGCTGGCAGAAAGCGAAAAAGAGGTCCTGAGCACTTTGGAGATCTCCGATGACGCGTACCTGGCTTATTCCACCGGTATGAAGCTGGTTACCCAGAAGACCGCGGACTGGAACGGTACTGCCTACGCCACATTTAAGGGTTACCCTATTTCTGTAGCAGCGAAGACCGGCACAGCCCAGAGCCAGCCCAACGCATCGGATAACGGTGCCTTTGTATGCTACGCACCGGCAGACGATCCCCAGATCGCAATTGCTATTTATGGCGAAAAGGCAGGACACGGTAACACCTTGGCTACCATCGCCAGAGACATTCTGGACATCTACTTTGAAGTGGGTGAGGTGGGCGATGTGACCACTTACGAAAACAAACTGAGCTAAATATAGCAAGTGGGCGTGTTGCAAAATGCTGCAGCACGCCCCTAAACTATGCAAATGTCTACATCCTGCGGATGTAGGGGCGGATATTATCCGCCCGCGGGCGACTAATAGTCGCCCCTACAGATTCTAACGATAGATTTTTGAATTTTGC
>JAZOSG010000073.1:0-2491 GCA_045657005.1 Faecousia sp. | reverse complement strand
TCTTAATCGCCACATTTGCAGACTGTAACCTATGTATCTTCCCCGGGTGTTACCCATGTTGCTCTTGACAGAGACCCGTCCCCTACGGGCTGTATGCAATGCCCCCACCTTTGTTCTAAATTTGTGTTTTGACGGTTGGCGGCTTTTTGGGCACTCTGCAAAAAAGATAGGTCTTGCGACCTGTCTTTTTTCCTTACTTCTGGGGATACAGGGGATACCGGTCGGGGAACAGGGTGTAGCGCAAAAGATACAAAGCGTCTGCATCGGTGACCGCGCTGTCGCTGTTCACATCCCCGTCCAGATAGATGGGATACCGGTCTGCAAACAGGGTATGCCTCAGCAAGTAGAGCGCATCCGCGTCATTTACCTGGCCGTCCGCATTGAAGTCACCCGGCTCAGCCTTGGCAGGGTCTACTAGCTTTCCGTATTCCACGATCACCATACCTGCACTGCCCATGCTCACGCAGTGAGCCTCTGCCTCCTTGCCGTTGATCACCACAGTCAGGTCATCGGCTACGACATAGCCCTCAGCTACAGTCAGATCTATCATCAGATAATGGTACATACCCTCCTGGAAGGTTTCCACTGGCTGGGTGTCCGTATCATTGATATCACCGCTTTCATTGGCGAACCAATTGATATTCGCTACAGCGTTCTCCAGCTCCAAGGTCTGCGACTCTGCCGTCTGTCCGATAGCAGGGGCGGTGACCGTCAGCTCGATCCTGTCGATCTCCGGGTAGCCCACGGAGTAGCTCTTCATCACCATCGCCTGTTCCAGATCGATCATGCTTATGCCCATATAAGTCTGACCACCCACGGTGATCACCATATTCTCGGCAAATTCATAGCCCTCGTTGGGCATTACCAAATAGGTGCAGGCGTACATACCCTGCTGGGCAACCGCTGTCGCCTGCTCGTAAGTACCCATATCGATCCAGAGGATCATCGCTTGATAATTGGCATCTGCCGGCACCTGCAGCAGTCCCATTTCCAGCGTCTGTCCCGGCTGGATAGCCTCCGGGAAAGAAGGCAGCTCCACCTTCTCGATGGGGATACCGGGAACACGCAGCTCCAGGGTGTATTCGATATACAGCTCGTCACCGTTGACCCACACATCGACCTCAGCTGTCTGCCCGTTGACCAGGATCACCGTGTCGTCATCATAAGAGAAGCCCTCCGCTGCCCGGACGCTCACTTCCAGGTAATAATCTTCCTCGCCGAAGTTTCCGGAGACCTCCTCCCAGTTGTCGTCATACCAGGTCGCCGTCTCCAGGGTGCCGCCGGTGACAGTGATGCCTTCAGTGGTGATGGCATCGCCTGCCTTAAATTCCGGAACAGTGAGCTCCACCTGCTGCACAGGATCCCGCAGGTCGATCTCTATGTCCAGCATCACGCAATCGGAATCCAACTGCATGTCGGTCTCATACCCATCGGGAGTGGCAAAGTCCATATTTTTCGTATCGAACCAGTAGCCCTCCTTGGGGGACAGGGACACCTGGATCTTGTAGCGCCCCTTTTCCAGTGCGCCCTCAGCGATGTTGCCGTCCTCATTCCAAATGGCCACATAAGAGATCCGGTAGCCTGCATCTGCCGGCAGAACAAAGTTTTCCGCCAGGGACTCTGCACTTATGGTCTGCCCTACAGTAAATTCGGATATTTCTTCGATCATCACCGCATCCACCAGCTCCACCTGACCCAGATGATAAACCATCTCCGCATCTGCCAGTGTGCTCCAATAGTATGTGGAGAAGCTGGGCGCGCTGCCGTCTACCGTGATATTCTCGTCCACTGCGGAATCAAATTCATTGCCGGTTTCGGGCACCAGTCGCAGCTGAAGCACATAGGTCTTGCCTTCTTCAAAAACACCTTTCGCAACAGTGTAGCTGTTGATCTCATAGTTATAGTAGTACCATTGAGGGTCGACAGTAACGCCTTCGCTGCACACAATACCCTCGGTGGTAGGCATTTGACCCACAACAGGCGCTGTCACACCGGTGATCGCAACTTGATCGATCACCGTAGGCTCGACCACGGTGTAGGACAGCTGTTGCATAAAAATGCCGTTATACAGATCGTCAGAGAAGTACCAATCCACCTGCTCACCGTTGACGGTGACGGCGGTCACATTGTTCAGGCCAAAAACGGCATCGGAATCAATGCCGCCCCACAGGATGTACTCCTTGCCGTCTTCAAAGCCACCCTCAGTCAAGGGCTCGCTCTCCCACACATTCGCGCCGGATTCATACCAGTTGGACCAAACGGTATACTCCGCACCCTCGGGGGCGGTAAGCACCGTTTCAGAGAACAGGTCGCCTACCTCAGGCTCCGGCATAGTCAGCTCAACGGTCACGGGGTTGGAGGTCAGCAGGTACTGTTTGTTACCATCCAGACTACCGCTGTCGAGCTCTAAGTAATAGTAAAGCTCTCGATCATCCTGGCCGTTAATCCGAATGAGGGTACTATCGTCAAAGCTGTAGCCTTCCTTGGGGTA
>JAZOSG010000072.1:0-2877 GCA_045657005.1 Faecousia sp. | reverse complement strand
CGTCCAGCTCGGTGTCCGTCATAGCGTCCAACTCTGCACCGGTGATGGCGCGGTCGCCCTCTTCCAGAATGCCCAGTTCCCGTGCGATGGCCGATGCGGTAACTACGTGGTCACCGGTGATCATAACCGGCTTGATGCCTGCGCGGCGGCAAAGAGCAACAGCATCCTTTGCTGCCGGACGGGGCGGGTCGATCATACCAACCAGACCCATAAAGGTCAGGCCGTTCTCCAACTCCTCGGAGGTGGGATTTTCAGGAACTTTATCAATCACCTTATAGGAGATAGCCAGCACACGCAGTGCATCGGAGCTCATTTCCTCAGTGATGCGCTTGGCGGTTTCGATATCGCCGGCGATGCAGCGGGATGCCATCACATCGAATGCACCCTTAACGATAACCACATTCTTACCGTCGATCTTGTTCACGGTGGTCATCAGCTTACGGTCGGAATCGAAGGGAATCTCTGCAAGACGAGGATACTTGTCATTCAGATCAGCCTTCTCGAAGCCGTTCTTATGAGAAGCAACAACGATAGCGGTCTCAGTAGGATCGCCGATGTGCTGCTCGCCATCAGCAGTAAAGTTAACAGAGCCATCGCAGCACAGGGTGCCATAGTTCAGCAGCTTACGGATAGCCTCGGAGTTCTCATTGCTGATCAGTTCGATAGCGCCACCGTCCACATATGCCTTGGTCAGGGTCATACGGTTCTGGGTCAGCGTGCCGGTCTTATCAGAGCAGATAACAGATGCGCCACCCAGAGTCTCAACAGCAGGCAGACGACGGATCAGGGCATTCTTCTTGACCATACGCTGCACACCGATGGACAGCACGATGGTCACGATTGCAGGCAGACCCTCGGGAATCGCAGAAACGGCCAGAGAAACAGCCGTCATAAACAGATGCATCCAATCCAGCTTGTTCAGCAGGCCAACAATGAAGATAATGCCGCAGGCAGCCAGAGCCATAAAGCCCAGATACTTACCCAGCTGTGCCAGCTTCTGCTGCAGAGGAGTTTCACCATCTTCCTCGTTATCCAGCAGATTGGCGATCTTACCCATCTCGGTGTCCATACCGGTGCCCACGACAACAGCCAGTGCAGAGCCGTAGGTAATGCTACAACCGGAGAAGACCATATTGGTGCGGTCACCGATGGGTGCATTTTCGTCCACAACAACGGTGGCATCCTTCTCGGAAGGAACAGACTCACCGGTCAGTGCGGCTTCCTCAGACTTCAGGCTGGCGCTGCGCAGCAGACGTGCGTCTGCGGGGACAAAGTCGCCGGCTTCCAGCTTGATGATGTCGCCGGGGACCAGTGCAGCAGCGTCGATCACCTTTTCCACGCCGTCACGAATGACGCGGGCATGGGGGGCCGACATATTTTTCAGGGCATCGAGGGCTTTCTCTGCCTTGCCCTCCTGGTAAACACCCATCACAGCGTTCAGAACAACGATGAGCAAAATCAGACCGGGCTCGAACAGCTCGCCCCAATTCTTTTCCACCACGATCATTACAAAAGAGATCAAGGCGGCGATCATCAGAATGATGATCATTGCATCCTTAAACTGATCAAGGAAGCGCTGGAAAGTGGTTTTCTTCTTCTTTTCGCGCAGTTTATTCTCGCCGTACTGCGCCAGCTTTTCAGCAGCCTGAGCCTCGGTAAGACCCTGGGTCATATCGGACTGCAACTGCTGAATCACGTTCAGATGGTCTTGGCTATGTGCGTTCAAGTCAATTCCTCCTCAATAATTTGATTGGGGATCGTCTTTCGAATATAAAAAAAAAAGACGATACTCCCCTGCTTTGAACAGACAAGTCTCGTCATTTCAGACAATACCAGGAAAAAATCCGAATGTTGATATTGCCACACTAAGGTGTTGACTACTCCCCTACCAAAGAATACTCTAACATATCATTTCCTATTTTTCAAGAAAAATTTTGGGAATATTTTGATGTTTTCGTCCTTGTCATTGCTATTTTACAAAAATCTGCTATAATTTATGCAAGAAGCTTATAAGCACGAGGAGATTCGTTATGGACATCAGGAAAAAACCGTTATCTGTGGGTCTACTTGCCCATGTGGATGCCGGTAAAACAACGCTTTCGGAAGCCTTGCTGTACTGCAGCGGCGCAAAACGGAGTTTGGGTCGCGTGGATCATCGGGATGCATTTCTCGATACCCATGAGTTGGAGCGGGCCCGAGGCATCACGATTTTTTCCAAACAGGCTATTTTTGAAACGGAAAACCGGGACATCACCTTGGTAGATACTCCCGGGCATATGGACTTTTCCGCTGAAGCAGAACGCGTTTTGTCCATTTTGGACTGCGCTGTACTGGTCATCAGCAACACGGATGGTATTCAGGCACATACACTGACGTTATGGCGGCTGCTGGAGCGTTACCATATACCGACATTTCTTTTTATCAATAAAACCGATCTTCCGGGAAATGAAAAGGATACCCTGCTACGACAGTTGCGAGAGCAGTTCAGTGACGGCTGTATTGACTTTGGAATGGATGAAAGCGACATCGCAGAAGCTGTGGCCATGTGCGACGAAGCCTTGCTTGAGAATTTCCTGGAAAGCGGACAGGTCTCAACCGGTAATATTTGCGGTCTGGTCGCCCAAAGAAAGGTATTCCCCTGCTTGTTTGGCGCGGCACTCAGGCTTCAAGGTGTAGAGCAGTTGCTGCAGGCTCTGGATCATTTTGCACCCGATAACGAATATAGCAGCAAATTCGGCGCAAAAGTATATAAGATTTCCAGGGACAACCAAAACAACCGATTGACCTGGATAAAACTCACCGGTGGAGCCTTGAAGGTACGCGGCCCTATGCGCTACCTTGATCTTACCGGTGGAGAGCATGATGAGAAAATCATGC
>JAZOSG010000071.1:0-2536 GCA_045657005.1 Faecousia sp. | reverse complement strand
GCTGCCGTGCACCTTCTGGGCATGGAGCCAGAGATCGTCTTTTCTTGCCAATTTAAAGGTCAGCTCATCATTTTGGCGGTTATTTCTTCCCACATAGATAGGGTAGCCGTCGGTGGATTCAAAGCGCATGGGCTGCAGTTTTGCCTGGCGCATCCGCTTTTTTGCCGTATCTGCCCGGACATAGCCCCCGGCGTGCAGCTCCTGCCGGATCTCCTCCAGCTCCGCGTCAGTCTGGGCACGGGACAGCTCCTCCAGCACGCTTTCCAGATAGGTAAGCTCCTGCTCTGCCAGGGATATCTGCCGGGTCAGCTCTTTTTCCGCGTTTTTCATCCGGGTGTAGTCCTTGTAGAACTTCGCCGCATTCTGCTGGGGGGAGAGTAGCGGTGACAGGGAGATATCGATCAGCTTCATCTCCTCGTCGTAAAAATCCTCTGCCTGCAAAAGGGTCTGTCCCTTGGTGATCCGGTGCAGATTGGCAGTGACAATATCGCCCAGCTGGCGCAGCCGTTCCCGGTCAAAGGTGGCTGTCAGCTCCTTTTCCTGCACCGCCAGTTTTCTTCGGATCCGCTGGCACAGGTTACTGACGGTTTTTCGCAGCGCCTGGCTCTTTTGCCGCATGGCATCCTTTTTATCCCGCACGATGTAGTAATCATCCATCAGCTTACAGAAGGAATCCGCTTGGGCAAAACTACCGTACTGGCGAATGGGACAAAAGGCAAACTGCTTGGGCGTGCCGTCGCCGGCAGCGTAATAGCAGGGCGCAGGATGCAGCAAATGCTCCCGGAAAAACAGCGCAAGCTTATCTGCTGCATCAGCCTTGTCCAAATTTTCTACCCGGGCATCCGGATCTCCGGCGGCAAACAGCGCCGCCTCCCGGCATACCAGCGGAGACAAACCACCCAGCGTGTCCATCAGGCGATCTGCCAAAATATCCGCCCCGGGCGCAGCCAATAAGTTAACATAATCTTCCTTTTCCAGCGCAGAGGGATCTTGCTTTGTGATGGGTTCCGGCATCTGGTAGTTCAGTCCCGGCAGTGCCGCGCGCTTAGCGCTTTCATCCAGACCCACCCGGCGCAGGCAGTCAAGGATCCGCCCCTCCGGATCCAGTAAATACAGGTTACAGGTCCTGCCCATCAGTTCTACCACCAGGCGCTTTTGCACCGGGTAGCCCATTTCGTCGGTGCAGTCAAAGAAAAACTGCACCATTCGTTCCATAGGCAGCTGGGTGATCTGCGCCAGACGGGCGCCGGACAGGTGCTTGCGCAGCAGCATACAAAACATAGGCGGCTGATCGGGATTTTCCGGGCTTGCCTGGGTCAAATGCAGCCGGGGCGCGGCAGGATTCGCCGCAAGCAGCAGTTTTTCTCTTGCGCCTCCACAGCGCAGGTGCAAGATCACCGTATCCCGGCTGGGCTGATGGATCTTTTCCACCCGTGCGCCAAGGGCCTTCTGCCGGATCTCTTCCAATACCGCCTTCATAAAAAAAGCGTCAAATGCCATAACGATTTCTCCTAAATACTGTTTGCGAATTATAATTTGTCTTTCTGTTTCGGTTATTGTAACACGGTAGCAAACAGTTTGCAATGCTGTGAAATCCTGTCGATAGTTTTTCCCGGCGTGTTTTCCCGATTCGTGGTTTTTCTGGAACTTTTCCCGTTAGAATATATTTTACACAGAACCAAGGAGGAACAGCCAATGCAGTGTCAAAAGCTGAAAACATATATGGAGACCGGCAGGGTGGTCTTTCTGCCTGCCCGGGCGATCCGTCCGAATCCGTCTCAGCCCCGAAAGATCTTTCAGGAGGATGCGCTGACAGAGCTTGCCGAGAGCATCCGCCAGCATGGGATATTGCAGCCTTTGTCCGTTCGCCGGGTAGGGACAAGCTATGAACTGATCGCAGGGGAGCGGCGGCTGCGCGCCGGGATCCTGGCTGGGCTGACGGAGATCCCCTGTATCGTCATGAGCATGGACGACAGGGAATCCGGCATGACCGCATTGGTGGAAAATCTGCAGCGGCAGGATCTGGACTTTATTGAAGAAGCCAGAGGGATCAGCCGGGTCATGGAGCAGTGGTCTATGAGTCAGGAGCAGGTGGCACGACTTTTGGGAAAAAGCCAGAGCAGCGTTGCAAATAAGCTGCGGCTTCTGCGCCATTCTCCCCAGGTGCTGCAAGCGCTGCGTCAGGCTGCTCTGACAGAGCGCCATGCCCGGGCGCTGCTGAAGCTGCCTACAGAACCAGAAAAGCTCAAAGCCATCGAGACCATCTCCCGGCTGGGTATGAGCGTCGCCCGTACTGAGCAGTACATAGACTCCCTGCTGGATGCCCCGGGGGAGAGATCCCAGCGGACAGATGTGGGTGCATTCCTGCGCAATGTCAGCCAGACCCTGACCCGGATCCAGCGTTCCGGCATCGCTGCTGTGTCAGAACGCCGGGAAACCGACAGCCAGATCGTGCTGACCATTACCATTCCTAAATAAAGGTTCGAAAATTCCAGTTTAGCGGACAGTGTCCGCCGACAAACTCGCACGACAACCT
>JAZOSG010000070.1:0-3634 GCA_045657005.1 Faecousia sp. | reverse complement strand
AAAAAGCTGGTATAATAGTTTCAAAAAATAATGAGGAGATTTACGATGAAAGAACTCATTCAGGAATGGGGCCCGGAGATCATCAGTTATATGCGCAGCCATGCGCTGCCAACCTTGGCTATTACTGTCATTGGCATTTTGCTGATCCGATTGATCCGCCGGGGTGTGAAGAAGGCACTGGAGCGCTCCAAACTGGAAAAAGCTGCTCATAGCCTGATCCGATCTCTGGTCAGCGCAGTGCTGTATGTGGTGCTGATTGTGGCCATTGCCTCCAGTTTGGGCTTGGACATTACCGGTCTTGTGGCCATGGCCAGTGTATTCAGTTTGGCTCTCTCTCTGGCGGTACAGGATATTCTGGCCAATGTGTTTGGTGGCATGATCCTGCTGTACACTCAGCCCTTCCACTCCGGCAACTATGTGGAGATCGCCGGGCAGTCCGGTACGGTCAAAGAGGTAGGTCTGACCTACACCAAGCTGGCAACTGCCGACAATAAAATCGCCTCCATTCCCAACAGTGCTGTGGTGGCCACCCAGATCATTAACTACACCACCTCCGGCACTCGCCGTGTGGAGGTAACTGTCTCCGCTTCCTACGATTCCCCTGTGGAGCAGGTGCTGGAGGCACTGAAAGAGGCTGCCGCAAGCACCGCTTTAGCTGAGCCTGCACCCATGGCTGCCGTACAGAGCTACGGCGAAAGCGCCATTGGCTATGTGCTGTTCGTTTGGTGCAAGGGAGAGGACTATTGGACCACCCTGTTTGACACCAACCGTAATGTAAAGGCCGTCTTCGATGCCAAGGGCATCCAGATGACTTACCCCCATGTAAATGTCCACCTGGACAAATAACCATTATAAACAAAGCAGAGCACCCGGGATGCATCCGAGGTGCTCTGCTTTGTTGTATTTACAAATGTCCGGGGTTGGTGCCGAATTTCCGGCGGAACAGGCGGTAGAAAAAGGACAGATTGGTAAAACCACTGATCCGGGCTGCCGCCTCCACGCTGTACTCCTGCTGGGCGATGAGCTTTCGGGCATTGAGCAGCCGCAGCTCATTGCGAAACTCCACCGGGCTTTGCCCTGTGTACTCTTTAAAAGAGCGCCGAAAGCCCGGGACGCTCATGTGGCACAGAGCAGCATAGTAGGCTACCGGCTGATCCTGGGTGGGATCACGCTGCAGTTCCTCCACTGCCGGCAGCAGCCGCCGGTACTTTTGGGGCAGCGCGCTGCCCTCTTGCCGCAGCATAGCCAAAAGCTCATAGATCTTGGCTGCACATTGGAAGCTGCTGAGACCGTGCTGATTCACCACATTATGAAATGGCCGCCGGGCACCGGAAGGCATGAGGATCGGCTCTACCGGTGGACGCTGGGAAGAGAATTCATGGATATCGAACTGCAAAAGCACCGTCTCTGCCAGCTCCGGTTGGTAGGTAACCGAATACCGGGTTCCCTTGGAAATGTAGATCACCTGCCCCTGGGACATGGACACCGTATGCTCTGTGTCCTTAAAATGGAAGTCCACCCGCCCCTTTGAGATATAAATAAAGGCGTACAGGGATCTTCCCACCGGGTGGGAATATTCAAAGGTACCGGTATGGGTGACAGTGAAGGTCTCTGCCTGGGAAAGGGTATAAATTAACTCTCTGGGGTCAATAGCTGATTCCATATTTTACCTCGAAATGCTCGTTTCGTACAATTTTATATTTTTTGTGCCATTGTTATGACTCTTGTTTTTTTGTATATTTATTTTACATCCTAATATATCTTAGCAAAGAGCACCTGTTTTGTCAACGAATCAAAAAAACAGAAATGCTCGAAAATGACAAGTCATAAAATGGAAGGAGATATATTTATGAAACAGGAATCCCCAAAGAAAAGTAAGCTTTGGCTGTGGCTGGTCATAGCCCTGGCAGCACTGGTGGCTGTCGGCGGCGTGCTGCTGGCACTTCTGCTGCCCGGACAGCAGGCAGACCCCCAGGGCGACACCGTCAACGCGGAGCTTTACTGGAACCTTGACCGGGAGCAGTTTATCGAGGAAGCTACCGGCATGTCCACCCGGACCAAGGAATCCGACGGCATGTACCACATGCGCTTTGCCTACAAGGGCGAGCAGGTGGATCGTGCTGTCACAGATAAGCAGCTGGTCAACTTCATCGACTCGATGAATGTTGTAGGACTTGTTCTGGATGCCGACGGTATTATTATCGACGCGGTAGATCCTCAGAGCTTCCTCACCGTCATCGCGAAGGATGCCTTCGTTCGCAAGGTCGAGGAGGATACTCTGGTCACCAATTCCTCCCAGACGATGAACGGCATGGAAAGTAATATCCCTCTGACCGATAACACCGGGATCTACGATGTATCGGAAGATGCTCAGATCCGGGGTGCTTCCGCTACGCCTGCCCTGATGGATACTGTTACCGTCTATGGCGACGCGGAGGGCAACGCGACCCATGTGTACATCACAAAGCATCCGGTAACTGCGGATGTTTATTGGCGTGTAGGCAGCTACTACGATAGTGCCAATGTCTGCACTACCCGAGTGCCTGACGAAAACGGTGTATATACCATGCTTTATGCCTGCAACGGCGAGCAGGTAGAGCTGAAGTGCCGGGATCGCGTTCTTGTAAACCGGTTGGATTCTTACTCTGCCGTGTCGAGCCAAGCAGCCCTGCTGTTTGACGAAGAGGGCTATGTCATCGACAACACGAATATTGCGCTTGCCATCCGTGGTATGTATCTGTGCAAATACTATACCGTCACCGCCATTGAGGGTGACCAGGTCACCGTGGAGCGCATCCAGCCCGGCACTGAGCAGGGTATAGTCAAGACCTTTACACTGGGGAAAGACTGCGATATCTTCATGTGCTGTTCCGGTTGCCATGACAGCCACATCGGTGAGCGCACAGATCACCTGCGCATCGGCGACACCGTCGATGTGTATACGGATCTGGACGGTGTTTCCAACCTGATCTTCGTGTCCACCCGTCCCGTGGACAGCAAGCTCTACTATAATCTGGCGCAGAAGTATAATTCTGTCACCAAGGAGACTCGCCGGGAGCCGGAAAACGGCTGGTATGTCTTTGAGATGTTCTGCGAGGGTAAGACGGTCACTGTCAAGACCAAGGACAAGGCGGTCGCTGATAAAGTGGATTCCATGCTGGTTATGGGTCTGAAGCTGGACGGCAATGTAGTGCAGCGCACCTATGCTACCCGTTGCGTTAGCGGCACCAATTCCAGCGCAAACAGCAAGTATGTCACCTCTGTGATGGGTTCTATCTTCACCGCTGCTGCAGCAGGGTCCTTTGACGAGCCTGTCAACGCGATCATGAGTCCTGACTGCAAGATCTACGACATGACCGGCGACTATGGCGTTAAGAAGGGCAGTCTGACTACGATCCGGCCCTATGATCGGGTCTCCGTCTACTCGGATATGCACAACCTGGTGACCCATATTTTTGTACGGGACCGGTATGCTGAGGGCTCCTCTATCTACTACAATGTCAGCCGTAAATATGACACCGAGAACCTGGTGACCACCCGCGTCCCGGACGAAAACGGCTACTATGTATTCGAAATGATCACAAACGGCAAGACGGTCACCGTCAAGACCAAGTCCAAGGATATGGCGACCTTT